>NZ_DKJF01000047.1:0-53395 GCF_002454615.1 Pseudomonas sp. UBA6699 | reverse complement strand
CAAAAACCAGCGCCCAGGATTCCAAGCTCTGCAACAATGTGGGCGTTGAAACCGCATAGGTATTCGTTCCCATCGGCCCCACCCTCAAGCACCAAGCACCGATTCAACGAGGTTTCAGCTCAAGCCGCCGCAAATGGCATGTCACTTCCTCACGGTCGTGATACAGCTGCTTGCACGCAATCGAAACCCGTACCTTGCGCGCCTTGAACGTCGCCTCCATGCGCTCGAGCAGCCGCCGTACCTCGGCATAACGCTGCTTCATCGGCAACTTCAGGTTGACCACCGCCTCCCGGCATAGCCCCTCACCCAACCAGGTTTCGATCAGCGAAGTCGTCCGCGCCGGCTTCTCGACGATATCGCAAACCATCCAGTCCACCGGTTGCCTGGGTTGCCAGGTAAAACCATCGGCCATCAGGTGCTGGACCAAGCCGGTATCCATCAGGCTCTCGGCCATCGGCCCATTATCGATAGCCGTCACCAACATGCCACGACGCACCAGCTGGTAAGTCCACCCTCCCGGCGAAGCCCCCAGGTCGACGCCGGTCATATCATCGCCCAAGCGCTGCTCCCACTGCTCACGCGGGATGAAATGGTGCCAGGCCTCTTCCAGCTTGAGGGTCGAACGGCTGGGCGCCTCGCGGGGGAACTTGAGACGCGGGATACCCATGGGCCACAACGCGCTGTTGTTGGCCGCAGCGATACCCGCAAATACCCGCCGGCCACTGATGAAGGTCAGCAGCAAGCGTGGGCGGCTGGCGTCGTCAACCAGGCGCCCGGCCTTTTCCAGGGCCTTGCGCAAAGGCACTTCGAACTTGCGGCAGAACGTCGATAACGCCTTGCCCTCGTTGCTGTCCAGCACTTCCAGCCACAGGCTGCCGAACACCGGAAAACCAGCCAACTGCGCCAGCAGCACACTGATACGGTCACTTTCCGGCAGCTCGACAAACGCACCCCGGGCCCATTGCCGCGGGAAGATCAGCTGATTGAAACGCAGCTCCCCCATCAACCGCTCGGCACCGCCCTCCTCGCTACAGACAAACTCGGCGCTGGCACTTTGCGGCTTGCCTTTGGCATAGCCCGCGACACCCAGGCGGGCGGCATGTTCGCTGATCTCGGCGCACACCTCACCCTCGAAACCGGGCCGGCAATGCATGAACAGGGTATTCATCTCTCACTCCACTACGGCGGGCGCGTCACAGGCGCCGGCAGGGCGGCGATGATAAAGGAAGTTCGGAACCTGCGACACGCCCCGCCGGTCCAGAAAAGGGTCAGGTGGCCTAAACCGGTCTAACCTGACCTTTCAGCCAGGTCCGTGCCGTGCGGGCCGATACATAACGGTGCTACCGGCAAACCGCAATTCAATGCCGGGCACCGGCGCAGAAGGAGTTGGCAATGCCCTCGCTCGATAGCCTGAACACCCTCAAGCCGCTCAAGGTCGGCGACCAGACCTACCACTATTTCAGCCTCACCGAAGCCGCCCGCCAGCTGGGTGACCTGCAACGCCTGCCCATGTCCCTGAAGGTGCTGCTGGAAAACCTGCTGCGCTGGGAAGACGGCAAAACCGTGACCGGCGACGATTTGCGCGCCCTCGCCCAATGGCTGGGCGAGCGGCGCTCCGACCGCGAAATCCAGTACCGCCCCGCACGCGTACTGATGCAGGACTTCACCGGCGTACCGGCAGTGGTCGACCTGGCCGCCATGCGCGCCGCCATGGCCAAGGCCGGCGGCGACCCACAACGCATCAACCCGCTGTCACCGGTCGACCTGGTGATCGACCACTCGGTGATGGTCGACCGCTACGGCACAACGCAAGCCTTCAGCGAGAACGTGGAAATCGAAATGCAGCGCAACGGCGAGCGCTATGCTTTCCTGCGCTGGGGCCAGAACGCCTTCGACAACTTCAGCGTGGTACCGCCGGGCACCGGCATCTGCCACCAGGTCAACCTGGAATACCTGGGCCGCACGGTATGGACCCGTGAAGCCGATGGCCGCACCTATGCCTTCCCCGACACCTTGGTCGGCACCGACTCGCACACCACCATGATCAACGGCCTGGGCGTGCTCGGCTGGGGGGTCGGCGGTATCGAGGCCGAGGCGGCCATGCTCGGCCAGCCCGTATCGATGCTGATCCCGGAAGTGATCGGCTTCAAGCTGACCGGCAAGCTGCGCGAGGGCATCACTGCGACCGACCTGGTGCTGACCGTGACCCAGATGCTGCGCAAGAAAGGCGTGGTCGGCAAGTTCGTCGAGTTCTATGGCGACGGCCTGGCCGAGCTGCCGCTTGCCGACCGCGCCACCCTCGCCAACATGGCCCCGGAGTACGGCGCTACATGCGGGTTTTTCCCGGTCGATGACGTCACCCTGGACTACCTGCGCCTGTCTGGGCGGCCAGAAGCGACCGTGCAACTGGTCGAGCAGTACTGCAAAACCCAAGGCATGTGGCGCTTGCCCGGCCACGAGCCGCTGTTCAGCGACACCCTGGCGCTGGACATGCACGACGTCGAAGCCAGCCTGGCCGGGCCCAAGCGGCCGCAGGACCGGGTCGCACTGGGCCAGGTCAGCCAGGCCTTCGACCACTTCATCGAACTGCAACCCAAGCCGCTGGCCAAGGAAGTCGGCCGCCTGGAAAGTGAAGGGGGTGGCGGCGTGGCCGTTGGCAATGCCGACCAGGCCGGCGAGATCGACTACAGCCACCAAGGCCAGACCCACACCCTGCGCGATGGCGCCGTGGTGATCGCCGCCATCACCTCGTGCACCAATACCTCCAACCCCAGCGTGATGATGGCTGCCGGGCTGGTAGCCAAGAAAGCCCTGGAAAAAGGCCTGCAACGCAAACCCTGGGTGAAAAGCTCGCTGGCACCGGGCTCCAAGGTGGTCACCGACTACTTCCAGGCCGCCGGGCTCACGCCTTACCTCGACGAGCTGGGCTTCGATCTGGTTGGCTATGGCTGCACCACCTGCATCGGCAACTCCGGCCCGCTGGATGAAGCCATCGAGAAGGCCATTGCCAGCGCGGACCTCACCGTGGCCTCGGTGCTGTCGGGCAACCGTAATTTCGAAGGGCGCGTTCACCCGCTGGTCAAGACCAACTGGCTGGCTTCGCCGCCCCTGGTCGTGGCCTATGCGCTCGCTGGCAGTGTGCGCGTGGACCTGACGCGTGACCCGCTGGGTACGGGCAAGGACGGCCAACCGGTGTACCTGCGCGATATCTGGCCCAGCCAGCAGGAGATCGCGGCGGCCGTGGCCAAAGTCGACACGGCCATGTTCCACAAGCAATATGCCGAAGTGTTCGCCGGCGATGCCCAGTGGCAGGCCATCGAGGTACCCCAGGCCGCTACCTACGTGTGGCAGGCAGACTCCACCTATATTCAGCACCCTCCCTTCTTCGACGACATCGGCGGGCCGCCACCGGCCATCACCGACATCCGAGGCGCCCGCGTGCTGGCGCTGTTGGGCGACTCGGTGACCACCGACCATATTTCCCCTGCCGGCAACATCAAGGCCGACAGCCCCGCGGGGCGGTACCTGCGCGAAAAAGGTGTGGAGCCACGCGACTTCAACTCCTATGGTTCGCGGCGCGGCAACCATGAAGTGATGATGCGCGGTACGTTCGCCAATATCCGAATCCGCAACGAAATGCTGGCGGGCGAGGAAGGCGGCAACACCTTGCACGTGCCCTCGGGTGAAAAACTGTCGATCTATGACGCGGCCATGCGCTACCAGCAGGAAGGAACCCCGCTGGTGGTGATTGCCGGGCAGGAATACGGCACCGGCTCCAGCCGCGACTGGGCGGCCAAGGGCACCAACCTGCTGGGCGTGAAGGCAGTGCTGGCGGAAAGCTTCGAGCGTATCCACCGCTCCAACCTGGTGGGCATGGGCGTGCTGCCGCTGCAGTTCACGGCCGGGCATGACCGCAAGGCGCTGGGGCTGACCGGCAAGGAGCAGATCGACGTGCTGGGGCTGGACGGCGCACCGATTCACCCCGGCATGCCGCTACAGGTGCGCATCACCCGCGAGGATGGCCAGCAGGAACAGATCGAGGTGCTGTGCCGGATCGATACCGTCAACGAGGTGGAGTACTTCAAGGCAGGCGGGATTCTGCATTATGTGCTGCGCCAGCTGATTGCGGGTTGAGGGCGCAGCCGCACCGAAAAACCTGCGACACCTGCCAATCGAGCGCCGCCCACACGGCGTTCGATTGCTCAGGCACCCTTGCACCAAAATCGAACACCTTTTGTCACGCATGTTAAATAATCACTCAATAATCCCGGTGGCTTGCCGATACCCATCCAAAGCCCTGCGGACTATCACCCCATGCGTAACAACCAGCCGATTACCCAGAGAGAACGGACTTTCCCTGCCCAGCAGCGGTTGATCTCCACCACCAACGCCAAGGGCGTGATTACCTACTGCAATGATGCCTTCATCGACATCAGTGGGTTCACCCGCGAAGAACTGACCGGTGCGCCGCACAATCTGGTGCGCCACCCCGACGTGCCGCCTGCTGTGTTTGCCCATATGTGGCAAACCCTCAAGCAAGGCCAGCCGTGGATGGGTATCGTCAAGAACCGCTGCAAGTCGGGCGATCACTACTGGGTCAACGCCTACGTCACACCGATTTTCGACAACAACCAGGTGGTCGGCTTCGAGTCTGTGCGGGTCAAACCCACCGCCGAACAGATCCGCCGCGCCGAGGCGCTGTACCAGCGCATCAATCAGGGCAAGCCGCCGGTACCGCGCCGTGACAAGTGGCTGCCGGTGCTGCAGGACTGGTTGCCGTTCATCCTGATCAGCCAGGCGGGCTTCCTGATTGGCAACTGGCTGGGCCATTCCTGGGGCTTCGCGTTGGCCGCCGCGCTTTCCGTACCGCTTGGGTTGATCGGCCTGAGCTGGCAGCAACGCGGCCTCAAGCGCTTGCTGCGGCTGGCTGAACAGACCACCTCCGACCCGCTGATCGCGCAGATGTACACCGACAGCCGTGGCGTGCAGGCCCGCCTGGAAATGGCCATGCTCAGCCAGGATGCGCGCATGAAAACCTGCCTGACCCGCTTGCAGGACAGCGCCGAGCACCTCAGCGACCAGGCGCGGCAGTCCGACGCCCTGGCACACAAGAGCTCTTCGGGGCTGGAACGCCAGCGGGTCGAAACCGAACAGGTCGCCGCCGCCGTCAACCAGATGGCTGCGACCACCCAGGAAGTTGCCAACCACGTGCAACGCACAGCCGATGCCACCCAGGAAGCCAACCGCCTGACCAGCCAAGGCCGGCAGATTGCCGGGGAAACCCGCGAGGCCATCGAACGCCTGTCGACAGCAGTGGGCGAAACCGGCCAGACCGTCACGCAACTGGCCAAGGACAGCGACGAAATTGGCGGTGTCGTCGATGTGATCAAGGGCATTGCCGACCAGACCAACCTGCTGGCATTGAATGCCGCCATCGAAGCGGCGCGGGCTGGGGAAATGGGCCGTGGCTTTGCCGTAGTGGCCGACGAAGTGCGCCAGCTGGCTCAACGCACCGCCGAGTCCACCGGGCAGATCCACAGCCTGATCGCCAAGCTGCAGCAAACCGCCAGCAACGCCGTACTGACCATGGAAACCGGCCACCGTCAGGCGCAGGAAGGCGTTGATCGTGTGATGCAGGCTGACGAAGCGCTGGTCGGCATCAGCGAAGCGGTCGCCAACATCACCGACATGGCGACCCAGATTGCCGCCGCGACCGAAGAGCAGACCGCCGTGGCCGATGAGATCAGCCGTAACATCAGCACCATCGCCGAACTGGCCGACCAGACCGCCGAGCAGGCACAGCACTCGGCGCTGTTGAGCGAAGAGCTGACCACTACGGCCGGGAGCCAGTACTCACTTGTGGAGCGCTTCAACCGCTGACCGCAGACCTGCGCGCCGCGAGGGGTTGCACAGCAGCCCCTGGCTGGCAACGCATGCCCAGGCAGGGTTACCAGTCCAGGCTCAAGCGGCTCTCGAAATAGCGCTCTTCGCCGCTCAACGGGTCGGTGAAACGCAGGCTCTGCGCCAGCAGTTTCAATGGCCGCTGGTAATCGTCTGCGGTGTCGAGCAACTGCGGATAGAACGGGTCATTGCTGATGCCCGCGCCCAACGCAGCCATGTGCACCCGCAACTGGTGGGTCTTGCCGGTGACCGGCGACAACCCGTACCGCCACAGCGCTCCGCGCTTCTCCAGCACTTCGGCCAGGGTTTCACTATTGGCCTCACCCTCTACCTCATGCATGCGGAAAAAGGGCTCGCCATGCACCAGGCGGCTTTTGTGCACCAACGGAAACGCATGTTGCGGCAAAGCGGCCGCGATGGCCTGGTAGCGCTTGTCGATACGTCGCTCGGGGAACAGCCGCTGATAAGCGCTACGCGTAAGCGGGTTGGCAGAGAACAGCACGAGCCCGGCGGTATGCCGATCGATGCGATGCAACGGCACCAGGTGAGGGTTATCCAGCCTGCGGATCAGGCGGCGCAGCAAGGTGTGCTCAACGTACTCGCCAGTCGGTGTCACCGGCAGGAAATGCGGCTTGTCCGCCACCACCAGGTGCTCGTCCACGTGCAGCACGTGCTCCTGCACCGGAATCGGTCGCTCGTTCGGCACTTCGCGAAAATAGTGCAAGCGCATGCCCGGTTTGTAAGGCAGCTCGGCAGCCACTGCCTGCCCCTGGGCGTCCAGCACCCGCCCCCTGGCAAAGCGGTCGAGCCACTGGGCACGGTCGATGGCCTTGAAATGGTCACACAGGCAATCGAGCACCGTTGCCCAGTGACCGGGTGGCAGGCACACGGTGCTGGCTTGCTGGCGGGCGGGGTCGAAAGGCGTGGACATGGCAGGGCTCGGAACAGAAACGGCCGCGCATTATCACCCAACCCCGCCCCATCAACCAGCCTGGGCCAGCGCCTCGCTGCGTTCCTTCAACCAGCGCAGCACCTGCACAGGCTCCCAGCGGCCAGGGTCGTAAAGTGCGTAGAGCGCCCCTTGGTACCCGACCACATCGAGCCCACGGTGGTAGCCGGCCCGCTGGAACAAGGCTTCGATCTCGGCAAAGCAGGTATTGAAGTGCACCTTGCCGAAGGGGGTGCGGTCATCGGTCACCAGGCCCTCGAGGCGCAGTTCCAGAACGGCGTCGGCCACCCGCTCCACAGGCATGCGGTTGACGCTGTACTTGAGTTGCTCGACGTTGAGCATGGCTTTACCTCGATACTGTATTTATATACAGCATACGAACATCCTCGCGTCGCAGTCAATGCGCTTCATTGCAGCCCCGCCAGATAGCCGCTGCCCTTGCGGATGGTCAACACCTGGCGCCGCGGGGTGCCCCGCGCCACCGACAGGTGCACCCACTTGTCGAATTCCAGGATGAGTTGATCGAAGGGCACCGTACTTTCGCTGATCCGTTGCACGGTCTCGCGCGGGCTGACCTCGATGACCGTGAAGTCAGCCGCCAGCCCTTGTACATGCTGGCTGTTGGCGGCACCGCCAATCAAGCGGTTGACTTTCTCGCTACGGTAGCCACTGCTGACAATGATGGGCACGCCGAACAGCGCGCGCACCTGCTCCAGGGCACAACACAGCAGTTGCAGGTTGGCCCTGGCTTCAGGTGGCGGGGTGTTGTCGAACCCATCCCTGGCCGCGAGCTGGGAAACGGTCAGTTCAGCGAGGGTGAAATGTGGTGTGATCAACATGGCAAGCGGTTCCGATGATGGCTAGGGGCACCGGCACTGGTGCGCCGGCGCCTGATCATCAGCGCGCATCACCTGCCATGGAGCAGGGTTGTACCTCCCCTGTCGGTGTCATTGCCCCAGGAACGCCACCACCTGCTCGGCATCGAACGGCCAGTGCAACTCGGCACCGTTGTCACAGCGCCGGAGCACCGGAATGACCAGCCCATAGCGTTCGAACAAAGGCTGGCTTTCGGCAACATCGACCAGCTCCACCAGCAGGCCATGATCGACGAAGGGCATCAGCACCGACTCGGCCACTTCACACAGGTGGCAGCCGAGGGTGCCGAACAGTTGGCATTCAGGCAGCATGGGGCGGCTCCCGATGTGGCATGCAGAAAAACCTATTCTAGGACCACCACGGCCATCGTGCACCTTCAATCCTGGCTGGTGGCGCCGATACGGTGCAGCGACAGGTCGGCGCCCTGGAACTCCTGTTCATGGCTCAGGCGCAGGCCATGCACGGCGCGCAGCGCACCATACACGGCAAAACCACCGGCGAGTGCCACCACCACCCCCATAAGGCTCCCCAGCAGCTGGCTGACCAGGCTCACGCCGCCCATGCCGCCCAGTGCCGTCTGGCCGAAGATGCCGCAGGCAACCCCACCCCACACGCCACACAGGCCATGCAACGGCCAAACACCCAGCACGTCGTCGATTTTCCAGCGGTTCTGGGCCGCGGTGAACGTCCACACGAACAGCCCGCCCGCCACCAGGCCGGTAGCCAGCGCACCGATCGGGTGCATCAGGTCTGAGCCGGCGCAAACCGCCACCAACCCGGCCAACGGCCCGTTATGCAGGAAGCCAGGGTCGTTGCGCCCTGCCAGCAACGCCGACAACGTGCCGCCAACCATGGCGAGCAACGAGTTGATCGCCACCAGGCCACTGAGCCCCTCCAAGGTCTGGGCGCTCATCACGTTGAAACCGAACCAGCCAATGATCAGGATCCACGAGCCCAGGGCGAGAAAGGGAATGCTCGAGGGCGCAAAAGCCACCAGCCGACCATCGCGATAGCGACCGCGGCGCGGGCCGAGCAGCAGCACCGCCGCCAGCGCCAGCCAGCCGCCCATGGCATGCACCACCACCGAGCCGGCAAAGTCATGGAACGGCGCGCCAAAGCGGTCCTGCAACCAGGCTTGCAGGCCCAGGTTGCCGTTCCACACCACGCCCTCGAAGAAGGGGTAGACGAATGCCACGATCAGTGCGGTGGCACACAGTTGCGGCACGAAACGCGCACGCTCGGCGATGCCCCCGGAAATGATCGCCGGAATGGCTGCAGCGAAGGTCAACAGGAAGAAGCACTTGACCAGCGCGTAGCCATGGTCGGCAGCCAGCGTTGCAGCAGGCTGGAAGAAGTTGACCCCATAGGCGATCCAGTAGCCTATAAAGAAATACACCAGCGCCGAAACGGCGAAGTCGCTGAGGATCTTCGACAAGGCATTGACCTGGTTCTTGTGGCGTACGGTGCCCACTTCGAGAAACGCGAAGCCGGCATGCATGGCCAGCACCAGAATGGCGCCCATGAGAAGGAACAGGGTGTTGGAACCGTGGACCAGGGAGTCCATCGCGCTGTGCATGTTATCCATGAAATAGGCAGACCTGCTGAAAAAGGCACCAGGACAGTTCAAGAACCTGCATCCCTGCACCGAATCGGTGCCAGCCATCACCCTGTTTCAGTTGCGTGGGCGCGACCTGCGTGGTTTTTTCTTGGGTTTGTCGAGGATTGCGTTAAGGTTTATCGATATTCGCCGCGTGGGCGCCCCGAATCGGCGCAAGAACAGCCTGAGGTGCCCCGCAACGTGGCAAACACATAGCAAGGCGCATACCAGCACACGCGGGTGTACGGTCACTTGAACCTTCCGCGCCTGCTATCACTCGAACTACCAACATTCATCGACAGGGAGAGACACATGGCCAGCAATTCGGCAAAGACTGCACAAGAGATATTGATGGCTGACTTCCAGGCTTTGGTGCGCGACACCGAAAAGCTGCTGGCCGACACCGCCAACCTGGCAGGCGACCAGGCCGAGGAATTGCGCGGGCAGATTCACGAGCGCCTGGCCCAGGCCCGCGAAACCCTGCAGTTGACCCAGGAGTCGGTACGCGACCGCGGCCAGGCTGCGCTGGGCAGCGCCGAGCAGTACGTACAGGAAAACCCATGGCAGGCCATCGGCATCGCTGCCGGCGTCGGCCTGTTGATCGGCCTGCTGGCCAACCGGCGTTAAGGGGTTCCCATGGAGAACGAAGCCAACGGCGCCGGCGCATCGGGCAGGCGCCTGGGCGCAGCCGCGCTGGGGCTGCTGCACAGCCATATCGAGCTGTTCGGTATCGAGCTGCAGGAGCAGAAAGGCCGCACGCTGAGGTTGCTGTTGTTCGCCGGCCTGGCACTGGTGTTCGCCCTGCTGCTGCTCACTGCACTGTCGGGCTTGCTACTGGTGCTGCTGTGGGACAGCTATCGCCTTGCCGGCATCATCGGCCTGTGCGTGTTCTATAGCCTGGCTGCACTGTATTGCGGTGTACGGTTGAAGGCAGCGGTGTTCGACGAGTCATCTCCCTTCAACGCCACCCTCGAAGAACTCGCCAAGGACCGGGAGCGCTTGTTGCCATGAACCTGCCACAACTGCCGAACACACGAAACCCACGCGAGCTGCGCAAGGCGTTGCTGCGCCTGCGCATGGAAATGCACCGCCAGGAGATCCGCCACGAATCCGGGCAACTGCTGGCACCGTTGCAGCGCATGCGCGGCATGGGCAGCTCGCTGCACGACGGCTTGGGCATCAAACACGCGCCGCTGTGGGGCATTGGCGCTGTGGTAGCCCTGGGCTTCATGACCGGCAAGGGCGTGCGCAGCGGCAACCTGGGCAGGCTTGTGCGCCTGGGCACCAGCCTGCTGCCGCTGGTGCGCCTGTACCTGCAAGGTAGCCGTCGCCGCTGAAGGCGGTGCATGGGCGCAGGCTCGACCGCGAATGTGTCGGTGCCGCCACCGGCCATTCGCGGGTAATGCGTGCCAGCGGCCAGCGTTGCCCCTGCCACTTGCGCGCAGGCACAGCACACCAGAAGCTATAGCCTTTGACCCCCTGGAGACCGCGCCTTGGACTGGCACACCCTGCTCACCCGCGAACGTCTGGGCAAAGCCCTGTATAGCGCCGAAGAACTCGGGCGCAGCCCCTTCCACAAAGACCACGACCGCATCATTTTCTCGGGCGCCTTTCGCCGCCTGGGGCGCAAGACCCAAGTGCACCCCGTCACCAGTAACGATCACATTCACACGCGCCTGACCCATTCGCTGGAAGTCAGTTGCGTGGGGCGTTCGCTGGGCATGCGCGTGGGTGAAACCCTGCGCGAAAGCTTGCCAGACTGGTGCGCGCCCAGCGACCTGGGGATGATCGTGCAGTCGGCCTGCCTGGCCCACGACATCGGCAACCCGCCATTCGGCCATTCTGGCGAAGACGCCATACGTCACTGGTTCCAGCAGGCGGCCGGGCGCGGGTGGCTGGACGACATGGGTGATGACGAGCGTGCCGACTTCCTCAATTTCGAGGGCAATGCGCAGGGCTTCCGCGTGCTTACGCAACTGGAGTACCACCAGTTCGACGGTGGCACCCGGTTGACCTATGCCACCCTCGGCACCTACCTCAAATACCCCTGGAGCGCCCGCCATGCCGACGCCCTGGGCTACAAGAAGCACAAGTTCGGCAGTTATCAGAGCGAGCTGCCACTGCTCGAACAGATCGCCCGCAAGCTCGGCCTGCCACAGCTGGAGCACCAGCGCTGGGCGCGCCACCCGTTGGTGTACCTGATGGAAGCGGCCGATGACATCTGCTACGCGCTGATCGACCTGGAAGACGGCCTGGAGATGGACTTGCTGCAATACGGCGAAGTCGAAGCCTTGCTGCTCGACCTGGTCGGCGACGATCTGCCGGAAACCTATCGCCAACTGGGCGCCGGCGATTCTCGCCGGCGCAAGCTGGCCATCCTGCGTGGTAAGGCCATCGAGCACTTGACCAACGCTGCCGCCCAGGCTTTTGTCGAGCAGCAGCACGCGTTGCTGGCCGGGCAACTGCCAGGCGACCTGGTCGAACACATGCACGGCCCGGCCAAGCGCTGCGTCCTGCAGGCCAAAGACATGGCGCGCAACAAGATCTTCCAGGACAAGCGCAAGACCCTGCACGAAATCGGCGCCTACACCACACTGGAAATCCTGCTCAATACCTTCTGCGGCGCGGCGCTCGAACAACACGGCGGGCGCACACCCTCGTTCAAGAGCCGGCGCGTCATGGACCTGCTCGGCAACAGTGCACCAGACCCACACGGCTCGCTGTACAACGCGTTCCTGCGCATGATCGATTTCATCGCCGGCATGACCGACAGCTACGCCAGCGAAATGGCCAGGGAAATGACCGGGCGCTCGGGCCCGGGCTGAGCCATGGCGGTGCAGACCGGCCAGCGTGCCGGTGCTGCACCTGGGTTACAGGAAACTTCCTACATATACCGAGGGCAAATTAAACAACACGTTTAATTTGCCAACGAAAAGTTACCAAATGCACTTTGACATTGGGTCGCGCACGATTATCTCGTAGCCCGTTTTGCTTTATCTTGTAAGCCATTTCCCATATGGGGCAAACAGCCCTTCCTTGCATGCCCGTTGACTTCCAACTGCGATAAGGTGCCGCCTGTCACCCACAATTGACCGCAGGCAAGTTGAACATGCATTCCATATTTATTGTTGACGATCATCCGGTCATCCGCCTTGCCGTCCGCATGCTGCTGGAAAACCAGAATTACAAGATTGTCGGTGAGTCGGACAATGGCGTGGACGCGATGCAGATGATCCGCGAGAGCCACCCCGACCTGGTCATCCTCGACATCAGCATCCCCAAGCTAGACGGGCTGGAGGTGCTTGCGCGCTTCCAGGCCATGGCGCTGCCCATGAAAGTGCTGGTGCTGACTGCCCAGGCCCCGGCGTTGTTCGCCGTGCGCTGCATGCACTCGGGTGCTGCCGGTTATGTGTGCAAGCAGGAGGACCTCGGTGAACTGCTGAGTGCAATCAAGGCCGTGCTGGCCGGTTATAACTACTTCCCCAGCCAGGCAATAAAGCATGACCAGGTAACCACGAGCGACCTGCAACTTTTCCGCCAGGTAAATGATCGCGAACTGATGGTGCTGCAACTCTTCGCCCAAGGGCGCAGCAACAAGGAAATTGCCAAGGGCATGTTCCTCAGCAGCAAGACCGTGAGCACCTACAAGAAGCGCCTCATGCAAAAGCTGCAGGTCAGTACGTTGGTCGACCTGATCGAGATGGCCAAGCGCAACGCGCTGGTCTGAGCATGTTCATGGCCCGCCCTTTCGCCCGCCTGCTGCTCGCGCTGCTGCTGTTCAGCAGCGCGGCACTGGGCACCCACCACGAAACTGCATCGTACACGCTCCTGGCGCGTTCATCGGCCAGGCCAGCGCCACCGCAACTCACCGCCGAGCAACGGCAATGGCTTGCAGGGCGCCAGGAACTGGTACTGGGAACATCGGCCCCCGACTACCCGCCGTTCGACATCTCCAGTGGCGGCCATGACTACCAGGGGCTCACCGCCGAATATGCAAACCTGATCGGTACGGCCCTGGAGTTGCCGGTACGCGTGCTGCGTTTTCCCAGCCGCCAGGCCGCTGTAGAAGCACTCCGGCAAGGCGACATCGACCTGCTGGGCAGCGCCAATGGCTACGAAGCGGCCAGCGACGGCCTGGCCCTGTCGCACCCCTATGCCGTTGACCAGCCGGTGCTGGTCACGCGCGAAGACGAAACGCGGGCACTGGACACAGGCCTGGCCGGCATGCGCCTGGGCATGCTCTATCACTACCTGCCCGAGGCAGAAATGCTCAACGCCTACCCCAAGGCCGAGCTGCTGACGTTCGAGTCTTCAAGCCAGGCGTTGAACGCCGTAGCGTTCGGCCAGGCCGACGTGTTCATCGGCGACACCGTTTCCACCCACTACCAGCTCAACCGCGGCCACCTGCCACGCCTGCGCATGGCCAACTTCGGCAAGCACGAAGCCATCGGCTTCGGCTTTGCCTTGCGCCAGCAGGACACCGTACTGAGGGAACTGGTCGATACCATCCTCGATAGCCAGCCCCCCGCCATGCGCGCCAGTATCTTCAAACGCTGGAGCGCCGGCAGCGACCTGCTGTTGACCGACCGCAACCTGCAATTGAGCGCAACAGAGCAACAATGGCTGCAGCAGCACCCTGTGATGCGTGTGGCCATCGACGACACGGCTGCGCCCTTGTCCTACTTCGATGGCTCGGGGCATTTTCGCGGCATCACTGCTGACCTGCTTGAGCTCATTCGCCTGCGGACCGGCTTGCGCTTCGAGGTACAGCGGGCCAGTGGCATTGCCGACATGATCGCCCGCTTGAAGGATGGCCGCGCTGACGTGATCGCCGCCCTGGCCATCGCCGGGTTGGTCGACAAGGACCTGCAGATCAGCCGGCCGTACCTGGAAAGCGCCTATGTTCTGGTTAGCCGCAAGGACAAACCGGCCCCAGGGTCCCTGGAGCAGTTGCAGGGCCACCGCATCGCCTTTACCCGCCACAGCGCCATGCATGCCACGTTGCCGCAGCATTATCCGCACATTGGCTGGGTCGAGAGCGCCAGCGCGTTCTATTCCATGGCGTTGCTCAACAGCGGCGCCGTCGATGCGGTGATCACCACCCTGATCGATGCCAACCACGCCCTGGCCAGCAACCCCGACCTGGTCATCCGCACCTCGGTCGGCGGCGAGCCCGCCAACTACGCCATGGCCACCAACGCGTCTTCACCGGCTTTGGCCTCGATTCTCGACAAGGCCCTGCAGAGCATTTCGCCCGAGGAACTGGGGGTCATCAACAACCGCTGGCGCAGCTTTGGCCCGCACGAAGACAGCAAGAGCCAGAGCTACCGCCGGCTGGCGCTGCAGGTGGTACTGGCCACGGCGGTGCTGCTTCTGCTGGCGTTGCTCTGGAACGCCCGCCTGCGCTTGCAGATTCGCCAGCGCCAGCGCGCCGAAAGGGCGCTGAACGACCAACTGGCATTCATGCGCGCACTGCTCAACGGCACCCCTCACCCCATGTACGTGCGCGACCGCGATGGCCGCCTGCAAAGCTGCAACTACAGCTACCTGGAGGCGGTGCAGGCCCGCTCCGAGCAGGTTATCGGCAAACAGCTGAGCGCCAGCCTGTTCGCCGACGCCGAACAGACCCGGCAGATCCAGGCGGATTACCACAAAGTGATGGCTGCCGGCTCCCCCCTGATCATGGACCGCCCGTTGCGGATCAAGGGCCGGGAGATGACCATCTACCACTGGATCCTGCCCTACCGTGATTCGCTGGGTGAAGTGCAGGGCATCATCGGCGGCTGGATCGACATCAGCGACCGCCGCCAGCTGGTCACGGAACTGCGCCAGGCCAAGCAGCAGGCCGACAATGCCAACCGCGCCAAAAGCACCTTCCTGGCCACTATCAGCCACGAAATCCGCACCCCCATGAATGCCGTCATCGGCATGCTCGAACTGGCGGTCAAACGCGCCGATCAAGGGTGGGTGGACCGCAGCGCGCTGGCCTTGGCGCACCATTCGGCCAAAGACCTGCTGGGCCTGATCGGTGACATTCTCGATATCGTGCGCATCGAATCCGGGCATCTCTCTCTGGCCCCCGAGGTGGTCGACCTGGCAGCGTTGGTCGAGTCGGTGGGGCGCATGTTCGATGGCCAGGCACGGCAAAAAGGCCTGGCGCTGGAAGTGATCATCGAACCGGCCGCACGTTGCCACGCGTTGCTCGACCCCCTGCGTTTCAAGCAAGTGCTGTCCAACCTGGTGAGCAACGCCATCAAGTTCACCGAGCATGGCCAGGTACGCATCTGCGTCAGCCTGCTGGACGAAGCCCCTGGCAGGCCTGCAATGCTGGACCTGGAGGTGCGCGACAGTGGTATCGGCATCCATCCCGACGACCTGGAACGCCTGTTCAACCCGTTCATCCAGGCCAACCCGCACAGCCAGGGTGCCCGCGCGGGCACCGGGCTCGGTCTGGCCATCTGCCGCAACCTGTGCGACATGATGGGGGGCAGCCTGACCATCAAGAGCCTGGAGGATGTCGGCACCCAGGTGCGCCTGAAGATGCCGTTGCAACGGGTCGATGCTGCAGCGCAACCCGCCCAGTTGCCGGAATGCCTGGACGTTCCCGACCCCGGTCTGCGCGTGCTGGTGATCGACGATCACCCGGCCAACCTGGAACTGATGGCGCAGCAGCTCGGTTATCTGGGCCTGCAGCATGCCAGCGCCCGGGATGGCCGGGAAGGCCTGGCCGCCTGGCGCGCCGGTGATTTCGACGTGCTGGTGCTGGACTGCAACATGCCGCACATGAACGGCTATCAGCTGGCAACCGCCGTGCGCACCGAAGAACGCCATGGCCAGCGGCCGCGCTGCACCATCCTGGGTTATACCGCCAACGCCCAGCCAGAGGTCCGTCGCAAGTGCCTGAGCGCCGGCATGGACGACTGCCTGCTCAAGCCCATCAGCTTGAGTACGCTCAGCCAGTGCCTGGCGGGCATTCACCCGCGCCGCCAGCAATGCGCCCCGGGCAGGTTGTACGAACTGGACGGCCTGGCGGCCGTGACCGGGCCAGCACCCGACGACCGCCTGCGTTTTCTGCAAGCGCTACTGCAGAGCCTGCAGGCCGACCTGCTCAGCTTGATGGCGCTGGACCCGCAGCACGACAGCACGGCCATCGCCGACCAGGCCCACAAGGTGCTGAGCGCCGCACGCATGCTCAAGGCACCCGCCCTGATGGCGGCATGCGAAGCGCTGGAAGCCGGCACCCTCACCCCTGCCCAGCTACGCTTGAAGCGCCAGGCACTGGCACGCCACATGCGCCGGGTGGAGCGCGCCCTGGCCAGGGAGTTGGCGCCACCCGCCGACACTCAGGCAGGCAGCCACGCGTGTTAACTGGTAGACTGCGCGGCGTTATTACCTAAGAGGATTGTTTCATGGCCACAAACCGCTCCCGTCGTCTGCGCAAGAAGCTGTGTGTCGACGAGTTTCAGGAATTGGGCTTCGAGCTGAACCTGGAATTCAAGGAAGATCTGGATGACCAGGCAATCGATGCTTTCCTCGACGCGTTCCTGGCTGAAGCCATGGACGCCAACGGCCTGGATTATGTAGGCGGTGACGATTACGGCCTGGTGTGCTCGGTCAAACGCGGCTCGGTCAGTGAAGAACAACGCGCTGCCGTCGAAGCCTGGCTCAAAGGCCGCAGCGAACTGACCAAGATCGAAGTCAGCCCGTTGCTGGACGCCTGGTACCCGGAAAAGCCGATCAACAAGGCTGAGTAACCCTCAGCCCGGTTCGATCGAAGAAAGGCCACCTCTCGAGGTGGCCTTTTTATTGGCGATGGTTTTCCGTCGAACGTGGCGCATCGTCGCTACGCTTGGGGCATAATGCGGTTTCTTTAGCTCGTGGGGCCATCATCGCTTACAGCCCCAATGTCCTTTTCCCTCGCTGCAGGGTATTTGCTCACCATGATCAAAACGCTTCGTCCCCTCGTACTCGCCGGCCTGCTATTGCCCTTTGCCTTGCCCAGCCAAGCCGCAGCCGTCAACACCACCTTGCCTGCCAAAGTGCAGCAGGCGCTCAAAGCCAACAAACTGCAAGACACCGCACTGTCGCTGGTCATGCTGCCCCTGGATGGCCCCGGTGTTCCCACCGTGTTCAATGCCGACGTGTCGGTAAACCCGGCTTCGACCATGAAACTGGTTACCACCTACGCAGCCCTTGAGCTGCTTGGCCCGACCTTTCAGTGGAAGACCGAGTTCTACACCGACGGCACCCTGAGCAACGGGGTGCTCAACGGCAACCTGTACCTCAAAGGCGGCGGTGACCCCAAGCTGAACATGGAAAAGCTGTGGCTGCTGATGCGTGACCTGCGCGCCAATGGTGTGCGCACCGTCACCGGTGACCTGGTACTGGACCGCAGCCACTTCGTGCAACCCAACCTGCCCCAGTTCAACGACGACGGCGGTGACGAAAACAAGCCGTTCCTGGTCAAGCCCGACTCGCTGCTGGTCAACCTCAAGGCCCTGCGCTTTGTTGCCCGCAACGATGGCGGCAAGGTCACCATTGCGGTGGAGCCACCGATTGCCAGCATCCGCATCGACAACCAGGTCAAGCCTGTAGCCTCGAAACAATGCAGTGGCGATGTGCGCTACAACCCAGTGCCTCAGGCCAACGGCATCAGTGTGACGGTCAGCGGCCAACTGGGTGACGGTTGCAACTCGCAGACTTACCTGGCCCTGCTTGACCACCCGACTTACGCGGCCGGTGCCGTACGTGCCATCTGGAACGAGCTGGGCGGCACCATCCAGGGCGGCGACCGTGTCGAGAACGTGCCCAAGAGTGCCCGCCTGCTGGCCCGTGCCTTCTCCCCAGACCTGGTCGAAGTGATCCGCGACATCAACAAGTACAGCAACAACACCATGGCCCAGCAGTTGTTCCTCAGCCTTGGCGCACAGTTCCGCACCGATGCCGATGGCGACGATGCGCGTGCCGCACAGCGCGTGGTACGCCAGTGGCTGGCGAAAAAAGGCATTACCGCGCCGCACCTGGTGATGGAAAACGGTTCTGGCCTGTCGCGAGCCGAGCGCGTCAGCACCCGGGAAATGGCCGAGATGCTGCAGGCAGCCTGGAAGAGCCCCTACGCTGCCGAATACATGAGTTCGATGCCGCTGGTGGGCATGGATGGCACCATGCGCAAGCGCCTCAAGCGCACCGCCATGGCCGGCGAAGGGCACATCAAGACCGGCACCCTGAACACGGTGCGCGCAATAGCCGGTTTCAGCCGCGACAGCAACGGCCACACCTGGGCGGTGGCGGCGATCCTCAACGACCCGAAACCATGGGGTGCCTCGCAGGTGCTGGACCAGGTGCTGCTGGACCTGTACCGCCAGCCGAAGCTGGCCGGCAGCACCGCTGCCAATTGATGCATCGAGCGCCGCCCGCGCGGCGCTCGATCTCACAGGCGCTGAAGATGTGGTGACCAGCACCTGGCAGCGCGGTCAGGCAGACTCCCCCTCTACCCGGTCCCGCCCGGCCTGCTTGGCCGCATAAACCCCGGCATCGGCGCGCAACAGCAACGCGTCGGCGCCCTCCCCCGGCCGCCACCCGGCCACGCCGAAACTCGCGGTGACTTGGCCCACGCCGTCTACCGGGTCATTGCGCACGCCTTGCCAAAGCTCCAGCGCCAGCACACGCGCCTGCTCGGCATCAGTGCCCGGGCACAGCACCATGAACTCCTCCCCGCCCAGCCTGCAGAACACATCGGTCCGCCGCAAGCGCTGGCCGATGCGCTGGCACAGGCTACGCAGCACCCGGTCACCGACCGCATGGCCGAAACGGTCGTTGATGCGCTTGAAGTGATCAATGTCGAGCATGATCACCGCCAGCGCCTGGCCATCTCGCTGGGCACGCTCCAACTCGTTTTTCAGCCGTTCCTGGAAATAACGGCGGTTATGGATGCCGGTCAGCGAATCGGTCACCGACAGCCTGCGCAACTCGTGTTCCACACCCTTGAGATCGGAAATATCGGTCAGGTAGCCATGCCACAAGGTACAGCCCTGCTCGCCCACTTCCGGCGTTGCCTCGCCACGCACCCAGCGTAAGCCCGCCCGGGGCAGGCACACGCGGTACTCCTCGCGCCATGGCGTCAGGTGCTCGGCCGAGTAGCGCACCGAACGGCTCACCCGCTCCAGGTCATCAGGGTGAATGCGCTCGTACACTGCGGCGGCATCTTCGCGTAGCTGCTGCAGGTCAAGCTCATAAATGTCGTACAGCCCCTTGCTGGCATAGGGGAAACACGAATGGCCGTTTGCATCCAGCCTGTACTGGTAGATGCCGCCCGGTACTTCGGCACTGAGTTTTTCCAGCAACCGGTCACGCGCAGCCAATGCCTCATGTACCCGACGCCGCTCAGTGACGTCGATGCAGATGGCCAGGTAACCCACCCATAAACCCTGGTCGTCCAGCATGGCGGTCACCAGCATGTTGGCTACCAGTTGGCTGCCGTCGGCGCGTACCAAGGTCCACTCACCTGGCTCGGCGCCCTGTTCGTATACGGTTTCGGCAAACAGTGCATGGCCCCCCGCAATGGCGCGGCCAAAGCGCAAACTCAAGGCATGCGCACGCTGGCTCAGCTCCTCGGCCAGAACCAGTTGCTCAAGGCGCAGGCGGCCAATGGCTTCACTGGCCGGGTAACCGAGCATGCTTTCGGCACCGGCATTGAAGGTGCTGACCACCCCTTTGAGGTTGGTGGCGATGATCGCAACCTGGGTCGCGGCATCCAGCACGCTGCGCAGCTGGTTGTGGGTGCCACGCAGCGACTGTTCGCTGACCTGCAGCGCTGCGGTGCGCTGTGCAACCAGGGCCAAGGCCCGTTGACGCTGGCTGAACAGGTTGAACAACAGCACGCTCAGCAGCAGGCTCAGCAAACCGCCCAGTGCACCGACTGCCAGCACCGCCGAAGAACGGTTGGCCTGCAGGAATGCCAGGCTGGGGCGGATACTCAGCAGCAGCTGGCGGTCCGCCAGGTGCAACACCTGATCGCTGACCAGCGACAGGGGCGCCACGGGGTTGTTGGAGTCGTACAGAACTTCTGGGCCCTGCCGCCCGGACGGGTCAACCAGGCGCGTTACCAGGTTATCGTCAGGCGCCACTGGCCGGCCATCGCCGATCAGCTCGGGCATGCTCAACAGGGCCAGCACATAACCCGCTGCCGCGCCGTGGGGCGTGGCAACGGCGAATACCGGGGCCACCATCATCAGGCCGCGCACGCCCGGTTCGCTGGTATTCAACTTCAGCGGCTGCGACACCGCCATGCTCCCCGGCACCAGCGCCCGCGCAAGCACTGCCCGGGCCGCATCCTGCGCAGCCAGGTCGAGACCAGATGGCAGCCCCGGCAAGGTGCCTGACGCGCTATACAGCACGGGAAAATACAGGTCGCGCGCGGGGGCGCGGCGCCACTGCCCCTGCGGGTCCTGATCGCGAATCATAAAGCCCGGGCCAGCAAGGGTGCTGGCCTGGCGTTCGAATATGGCCCGCTGCGCGGCCTCTACACGCGGGGCCCAGGCATAGGCCTGGGTACGGTGCAGCAGCGGCCGGGCATAACCGGCAAATTCCCGGGGGGTTATTTCATCGGAATAGCTGAAAAACCAGCGCAGCCCATCCAGGCGCTGCTGCTGTTCGGCAAAACGCTCGGCGATGCGGCCAAAGCGCTCGCCCGCCAGCAACTCGAAGCGCTGGCGCAGCTGCTGATTGTACAACGACTGCGTGGCCAGGGCCAGGGCGGCCGTCAGCAGGCCGCCGGCCAGCAGCGCAATCAAGGCCATCACCCAGGCGGACATCGCCTCTGCGCGCAGGCCAGGCACCCGCGCAAGCACGCCACACTTTGACATACACACGTCTCGTCACGTCAGCGTCCTGCGGATTATCCAGCCATGAACCAAGTTATAGCTATTGGCCACTACCCGCGCAATGTACCCCGTCGGCTCAGCGCAGCTGCAAGCGCCAGGCGCGGTGGATGCGGTTGTTGCGGGCGAAATCCGGGTCCAGGGTCTGGGCCGTTATGTCCTCCACGGCGTAGCGCGCCATCAGGTGTTCGTCCAGCTGGAACTTACGGAAGTTGTTGGAGAAATACAGCACGCCACCGGGCGCCAGGCGGGCCATGGCCAAGTCCAGCAACTGCACGTGGTCACGCTGCACGTCGAACACACCTTCCATCCGCTTGGAGTTGGAGAAGGTTGGCGGGTCGATGAAGATCAGGTCGTAGCTGTCGCGGTTACCCTCCAGCCAGGCCATGACATCACTCTGCTCCAGGCGATTGCGTTCGGAATGGCCATTGAGCGCCAGGTTGCGTCGCGCCCAGCCCAGGTAGGTTTTCGACAGGTCGACGCTGGTGGTGCTGCGCGCCCCACCCTTGGCCGCGTGCACGGTGGCCGTGGCGGTGTAGCAGAACAGGTTGAGGAAGCGCTTGCCGGCTGCTTCGCGCTGAATCCGCATGCGCATCGGGCGATGGTCGAGGAACAGGCCGGTGTCGAGGTAATCGGTGAGGTTGACCAACAACTTCACGCCGCCTTCGTTGACTTCCTGGAAACGGCCCTCGGTAGCCTGACGCTCGTACTGGCGGGAACCGCTTTGCCGCTCGCGGCGCTTGAGCACCACGCGCTGCGGGGCAATGCCCAATGCCTGCGGAATGGCCGCCAGGGCATCGAGCAGGCGCGCCTGGGCCTTGTCCGGGTCCACCGAGCGTGGTGCGGCATATTCCTGCACGTGTACCCAGTCGTGGTACAGATCGACTGCCAGGGCATACTCAGGCATGTCGGCATCGTACAGGCGATAGCAGTCGACCTGCTCGCGTCGGGCCCATTTGCCCAGTTGCCTGAGGTTTTTCTGCAGGCGGTTGGCAAACATCTGTGCCCCTTCCGACAGGCGTGCCGGCTCGCTGGTGACGGGCACCTGCTGGCCGACCTCACGGGTGTCGGCCGGTGCCTCGCGGCGCTCACCGGTGACGAACTGGTCAGGCTGCACCTTGAACAACAGCAGCTTGCACGGCAACGCGCCGTTCCAGAACGCGTATTGCTTGTGGCTGCGAATGCCCATGCGCTTGCCCAGTTGCGGCGCCCCGGTGAATACCGCAGCCTCCCAACCCATGCACGCCTGGCGCAGACGCTCACCCAGGTTCTGGTAGAGGTACAGCAGGCTGGCTTCGTCGCCCAGGCGCTCGCCGTAGGGCGGGTTGCTGATGACCAGGCCTTTCTGGTTCTGGTCCGGGCGCGGCTCGAAGGTGCTGACCTCGCCCTGGTAGATTTTCACCCAGTCACCCAGGCCTGCGCGCTCCACGTTGTTACGGCCCGGCTGAATCAGCCGCGGGTCGGCCTCGTAGCCACGGATCCACAGCGGGGGTTTGGCCAGGCCAGCCTGGGCCCGTGCCTGCGCTTCTTCATGCACCTTGCGCCAGAGCGCCGGCACATGGCCGAGCCAGGCGCTGAAACCCCAGCGTTCACGCTTGAGGTTGGGCGCGATGTCGGCAGCAATCATGGCGGCCTCTACCAGGAACGTACCTACACCGCACATCGGGTCGGCCAGCGCGCCACCTTGCGCGGCAATACGCGGCCAGCCGGAGCGGATCAGCACAGCGGCCGCCAGGTTTTCCTTGAGCGGCGCGGCGCCCTGCTGCAGACGATAGCCACGCTGGTGCAGGCTGTGCCCGGACAGGTCGAGGGACAGGATCGCCTCGCCGCGCTCCAGGCGCAAGTGCACGCGAACGTCAGGATCGATTTTTTCCACCGACGGGCGCAGGCCTTCGCGGTTGCGCAGCTTGTCGACGATAGCATCCTTGACCTTCAACGCACCGAAATGGGTGTTGTCGATGCCCGAGCCATGGCCGCTGAACTCGACCGCCAGGGTGCCATCGGCCGCCAGGTGCTCCGCCCAGTCGACGGCGCGCACGCCGTCGTACAGGTCGTCGGCGTTCTTCATGGAAAAACGCTTGAGCACCAGCAGCACACGGTTGGCCAGACGCGACCAGATGCACAGGCGGTAGGCGGTTTCCATGTCGGCGGCGCCGCGGATGGCCGAGGTGTGCTCACGCACTTCGTCCAGGCCAAGGCCTTTAGCCTCTTCGGCAAGCAGGCCTTCAAGGCCTTTGGGGCAGGTGAGGTAGAGTTCGAAACGGTCCGACATGAATATTCCAGAGCCTTGGGCTATTGACTGACGAGGCGACGCATCGCCCCGCGATGTTTGCCCGCACGCCTTTCCAGCAGGCGTGCAGGTGGCCGGTTGGGCACAACGTGTGCCGCAGCGGGCCGGGCCACCTGACAGATCTGCACTTTGCCGGGTGGCAAAGACAGCTTAGATCATCAGGCAGTACGAAAAATTCTGGCGACGTAGAGCCCTGTGTGACCCTTCGTCGCATTTCAAATTATTTCTCTGTTCCTTGAGTGACGCTGGCAAAATGACGTCAATGATCGGCAAACCCCGATCGTAGCGGGCTCAACGCTAAACAAGGTTGAGTCGCATTTCTTTACTTATCCCCACACCCTCACAAACGTTACGTCGTTATGACAAATCGATCATTCACACCGTGACTCGCATTCGATAGAACTGGTCTCAGGCCGCTTCGCAACGAGGCGGCACATCCAGCTCGCGACGCCGGCAGCGAGCGCAAACCGGCAGAAAGACTCTGCCCGGCCTCGGAGAGGCCGACGGGACATTACAGTCAACAAGTGAGGGCAACACCCTATGAGAAGACTTAAGCGTGATCCGTTGGAAAGAGCATATTCACGTGGCTACCAATACGGGGTCACCGGCAAATCCCGCGAACTCTGCCCGTTCAATCTTCCTTCTGTTCGCCAAGCCTGGATCAACGGCTGGCGTGAAGGTCGCGGCGATAACTGGGACGGAATGACTGGCACCGCTGGCATCCATAGACTCAACGAAAATCACGCCGTAGGCTGATCGAGGACACTGAATTCGATTTACATGCACGCCCCAATCGGGCGGCGGGCGTAGGCCCAGGGGCCCCTTCAAGGGGCCCTTTTTAATGGGCTGGCAAAGCGCCAAACTAGCGCGGCATCGCCGCGATCGCATCCACCGCTTCGCGAATCAGTGCCGGCCCCTTGTAAATGAAGCCCGAATAGATCTGCACCAGGCTCGCCCCGGCAGCGATCTTCTCGGCAGCGTGGCGCCCTTCGGTGATGCCACCGGCGGCAATGATCGGCAACTTGCCACCCAGTTCGCCCGCCAGCACCTTGACGATATGGGTGCTCTTCTCCAGCACCGGCGCGCCTGACAGGCCACCTGCCTCGCCCCCATACGGCAGCGCTTCGACACCCTCACGGCCCAGCGTGGTGTTGGTGGCAATCACCGCATCCATGCCCGACTCCATCAATGCAGCCGCCACCAGGGCGGTTTCTTCGTCGCTCATGTCCGGGGCGATCTTGATCGCCAGCGGCACGCGCTTGCCATGTTCAGCAGCCAGCTGCTCACGGCGCTCGGCCAAGGCATCGAGCAGTTGCTTGAGCGAATCGCCGAACTGCAGGCTGCGCAGGCCCGGGGTGTTCGGCGAACTGACGTTGACCGTGATATAGCTGGCAGCGGTGTACACCTTGTCCAGGCAGATCAGGTAGTCGTCGACCGCGCGCTCGACCGGGGTGTCGAAGTTCTTGCCGATGTTGATACCCAGCACACCGCTGTAGCGCGACGCACGAACACGACCCAGCAGGTGGTCGACCCCCAGGTTGTTGAAGCCCATGCGGTTGATGATGGCGGTGGCTTGCGGCAGGCGGAACAGCCGAGGCTTGGGGTTGCCCGGCTGCGGGCGCGGCGTGACGGTGCCGATTTCGACGAAACCGAAGCCCAACTGGGCAAAGCCGTCGATGGCCGCGCCATTCTTGTCCAGGCCGGCGGCCAGGCCGACCGGGTTGGCGAAGTTCAAGCCCATGACCGAAACCGGCAACGCCGCCGGTTGCTTGCACAGCATGCCGTTTAGGCCAAGACGGCCACCGGCACCGATCAGGTCCAGGGACAGGTCGTGGGAAGTTTCCGGGGAAAGCTTGAACAGCAGCTGGCGGGCCAGGGTATACATGGGCGGGCAAGGCTCAGGGTGAGTGAGGGGGCGATTATAGCCAGCGCGGCGCCGGCATGACAGCACATCGTGGGGCCATGGGGCGAGGTGGTCGCGTAAATGGCACATCGGTTGCACCCCAAGTGCCCACAGCCTTATCAGTATGGGCGAGGAACCTTGTGAACACTGCACCCCGAGCAACGCCCCTGGCCTGGGTCAACGGCAGCGACGCGCCGGAGAAACCCAGCCTCAACATCGGTTTCATGGGCCTCACCGACTGCGCCTCGGTCGTGGTCGCCGCCACCCAGGGCTTCGCCCAGCAGCACGGCCTGACCCTCAACCTCAAGCGCCAGGGCTCGTGGGCCGGCCTGCGGGACAAACTGGTCAGTGGCGAACTGGACGCCGCGCACTGCCTGTATGGGCTGGTCTACGCCGTGCACCTGGGCATCGGTGGCGTGCCGGGCAGCGACATGGCCGTGCTCATGGGGCTGAACCAGAACGCCCAGGCCATCAACCTGTCCCCGACCCTGCAACGCAAAGGCGTGACCAACCCTGAAGCACTGGCGCGGCTGGTGCACCAACATGGCCCGCGGCTGACCTTTGCCCAGACCTTCCCCACGGGCACCCACGCCATGTGGCTGTATTACTGGCTGGCCAGCCAGGGCATCCACCCTTTGCGTGACGTCGACAGCGTAGTCGTACCGCCTGCGCAGATGGCCGCACACATCCAAGCCGGGCGCATCGACGGCTTCTGCGTCGGCGAGCCGTGGGCCGCCGACGCGGTCGCCAAAGGCCAGGGCTTTACCCTGGCCACCAGCCAGTCGATCTGGCCCGACCACCCGGAAAAGGTCCTGGCCTGTGCCCGCGCCTTTGCCGAACAATACCCCAACAGCGCGCGCGCGTTGATCAAGGCGATCCTCGCTGCCAGCCGGTTCATCGAGCAAAGCCCGGACAACCGCCGCAGCGCCGCGCAACTGCTCAGTGGCAGCGCCTACCTGGACACCGCGCTGGCCAGCATCGAGCCACGCCTGCTGGGCCACTATCAGGACGGCCTGGGCAACCACTGGCAAGACCCGCACGCCCTGCGCCTGTTCGACCAGGGCCGAGCCAACTTCCCATACCTGTCCGACGGAATGTGGTTCATGACCCAGTTTCGCCGCTGGGGCCTGCTGCGCGAAGACCCGGATTACCTCCAGGTCGCGGGCCAGGTCCAGCACCTGGCGCTGTACACCGAGGCAGCCCAGAGCCTGGGCGTGGCATACCCGGCGCACCCCATGCGCAGCAGCCTGCTGATAGACGGTGGCCGCTGGGACGGCAGCGACCCCTATGGCTATGCCCGTAGCTTCAGCCTGCATGCGTTGGGCGAGCTGCCCGACGCCCAGGTTGGCAGGTAAGGGGGGACGACCATGCTGCGCATCCTGCTGATCGACGACACCCAGAGCAAACTAGGCCGCCTCAAGGCCGCTTTGACCGAGGCCGGCTTCGACGTCACCGAAGCCCCAGGCCTGACCATCGACCTGCCCGCTTGCGTCGAAACGGTGCGCCCGGACGTGGTGCTGATCGATACCGATTCACCGGACCGCGATGTGATGGAGCATGTGGTGCTGGTCAGCCGTGACCAACCCCGACCGATCGTGCTGTTCACTGACGAACACGACCCCGGGGTGATGCGCCAGGCGATCCAGGCAGGGGTCAGTGCCTATATCGTGGAAGGTATCCATGCGGCGCGGTTGCAGCCGATTCTGGACGTGGCCATGGCTCGCTTCGAAAGCGACCAGGCCCTGCGCGCCCAGTTGCTGGCACGCGACCAGCAACTGGCTGAACGCAAGCGTATCGAGCAAGCCAAGGGCCTGCTGATGAAAATGAAAGACTGCAACGAAGAACAGGCCTACACCCTGATGCGCCGCCAGGCCATGAGCCGCCAACAGAAGCTGATCCAGGTGGCCGAGCAGATCATCGCCATGCACGAGATGCTCGGCTGAGGGGGCCGGTGCACTGCCTGGCCACCCTGACCAGGCTCAGTTGGCCCATCTCTTGCTGAACAAAACGCACCGGTAACCAACGGCGGTTGCCCCACTTAAATTCCGACAAAGACGTCGCTCACCCCTCCACAGCCGTGGAGCGGGTGGCGGCGTCTTTTTCGTTCCGTTGCATGACCGAGTGAGGTGTTCGATGAGTACCAGCTTCTGGAAATCCGGGCATGTGCCCACGCTGTTCGCCGCGTTCCTGTACTTCGACCTTAGCTTCATGGTCTGGTACCTGCTGGGCCCGCTGGCGGTGCAGATTGCCGCCGACCTGCAATTGAGCGCACAACAGCGGGGCTTGATGGTGGCGGTGCCGATCCTGGCCGGGGCCATCCTGCGCTTTGCCATGGGCGTGCTGGTGGACCGCCTGTCGCCCAAGACCGCCGGGCTGATCGGCCAGGTGGTGGTTATCGTCGCGTTGGCCGCCGCCTGGCGCCTGGGCGTGCACAGCTATGAACAGGCACTGCTGCTGGGCGTGTTCCTCGGTTTTGCCGGCGCCTCGTTCGCCGTGTCGCTGCCACTGGCTTCGCAGTGGTACCCGCCACAGCATCAAGGCAAGGCCATGGGCATCGCCGGGGCCGGCAACTCGGGCACGGTGTTCGCGGCCCTGCTCGCCCCGGCACTGGCAGCCGGCTTTGGCTGGAACAATGTCTTCGGCTTTGCACTGCTGCCACTGTCGCTGGCGCTGGTGGTCTTCGCCTTGCTGGCACGTAACGCCCCACAACGGCCCAAGCCCAAAGCCATGGCCGACTACCTCAAGGCACTGGGCGACCGCGACAGCTGGTGGTTCATGTTCTTCTACAGCGTTACCTTCGGTGGTTTCATCGGCCTGGCCAGCGCCCTGCCCGGCTACTTCAGCGATCAGTACGGCCTGAGCCCGGTCACCGCCGGCTACTACACGGCGGCCTGCGTGTTCGCCGGCAGCCTGATGCGCCCGCTCGGTGGCGCCCTGGCCGACCGCTTTGGCGGCATCCGCACGCTGCTGGGCATGTACAGCCTAGCGGCCGTCTGCATTGCTGCCGTCGGCTTCAACCTGCCCTCCGCGACAGCCGCCCTGGCCCTGTTCGTCAGCGCCATGCTCGGCCTGGGTGCCGGCAATGGCGCAGTGTTCCAACTGGTGCCGCAACGCTTCCGCCAGGAAATCGGCGTGATGACCGGGCTGATCGGCATGGCCGGTGGTATGGGTGGCTTCCTGCTGGCGGCGGGGCTGGGCACCATCAAGCAGCACACTGGCGATTACCAACTGGGGTTGTGGCTGTTCGCCAGCCTGGGCCTGCTGGCCTGGTTCGGCCTGCACGGCGTGAAACAACGCTGGCGCACCACCTGGGGCTCGGCGGCCGTGACCGCAGCGCGGGTCTGAGGCCCCCCATGAGCCTGCAACTGAGCTTTGCCCAGGCCAGCGCCACCGGGCCGCGCGCGGAAAACCAGGATGCCTTGCGCCTGGTCACCCCGGCGCCCGAACTGGCTGCCAGCAAAGGCTACCTGTTCGCCCTGGCCGACGGGGTCAGCCAATGTGCCGACGGCGGCCTTGCCGCGCGGGCCAGCCTGCAGGCGCTGGCCCTGGACTACTACGCCACGCCGGCCACCTGGGGCGTGGCCCAGGCCCTCGACCGCCTGCTGCTGGCACAGAACCGCTGGCTGCGCGCCCAAGGGAATGGCCAGCCGTTGCTGACCACCCTCAGCGCACTGGTGCTGCGCGGGCGGCGCTTCACCCTGGCCCACATAGGCGACTGCCGGGTGTATCGCTGGCACGCCGGCCAGCTGCAGTGCCTGAGCGAAGACCATGTCTGGGACCAGCCCGGCATGCAGCATGTACTCAAACGCGCGCTGGGCCTGGACCAGCATCTGCTGGTGGACTACCTGGAAGGCGAATTGCAGCCGGGTGAATGTTATCTGCTGGTCAGCGACGGTGTGTGGGCCAGCCTGGGCGACCAGCACATCCAGGCGGTGCTGCGCGAGCAACCCGACCTGCAGCTGGCCGTGGACACGTTGGTTGCCAGCGCCCACCTCAACGGCAGCCAGGATAACGCCAGCGCCATGCTGGTGCAGGTCGAACAACCGGGCACGGCGAACCTTGGCGACACCTTGGCCCAACTGCAGCACTGGCCCGTGCCCGAGCCGTTACGGGCAGGCCAGTCGATCGATGGCTGGCAGGTCGAACAACTGCGCGCACACAGCCGTCAGTCCCTGTTGTACCGGGTGCGCGATGGCCAGGGCCAGGCGTGGCTGCTCAAGACCTTGCCGCCCGAGCGGCGGCAGGAGCCTGGTGCGGCGCAGGGCCTGCTGCTCGAAGAATGGTTCATGCGCAGGGTCGCCGGCCGGCACTTTCCCGAGCTGCACGCTTGCAGCCAGCGCCAGCAGTTGTACTACGTGATGCGCGAATACCCGGGCCAGAGCCTGGCCGCGCTGCTGGCCGAAAATGGCCCACTGCCGTTGGCCCAGTGGCTGGAGCTTGCCCGGCAGTTGCTACAGGCGGTGGGGGTACTGCACCGGCGCAACCTGCTGCACCGCGACATCAAGCCCGACAACCTGCACCTGGGCGGCGATGGCCAGTTGCGCCTGCTGGACTTCGGCCTGGCGTACTGCCCCGGGCTCTGCGAAGACCCGCAACATGCCTTGCCCGGCACCCCGTCGTACATCGCCCCGGAAGCCTTCGACGGCCAGCCGCCCAGCCCCCGTCAGGACCTGTATGCCGCAGGCGTGACGCTGTATCACCTGCTGACCGGGCACTACCCGTATGGGGAAGTGGAAGCTTTTCAGCGGCCGCGCTTCGGCCAACCGGTCAACCCGGCGCGCTACCGGCCCGACCTGCCGGAGTGGCTGCAGCACAACCTGCAGCAGGCCGTGGCCGCCGACCCGGCGCAGCGCTTCGAAACCGCCGAACACTGGTTGCTACTGCTCGAACGGGGCGACCGCCAGGAACTACCCGGCCGCCCGCGGCCATTGCTGGAGCGCGAGCCACTGAAAGTCTGGCGCACCCTGGCCGTGCTGTCGCTACTGATCAACCTGATATTGCTGCTCACCCTGCTCAAGGGCTGAATGCACCTTGCCAATGAGGAAACGCGAATGAATGCAAAAGTGTGGCTGGTCGGTGCCGGCCCGGGTGACCCGGAACTGCTCACCCTCAAGGCTGTACGCGCCTTGCAGGAAGCGGCAGTGGTGATGATCGACGACCTGGTCAACCCGGCAGTGCTGGAGCATTGCCCGCAGGCGCGGGTTATTGCAGTGGGCAAGCGTGGCGGCTGCCGCTCGACGCCGCAGGCGTTCATCCAGCGCCTGATGTTGCGCCACGCCCGCCAAGGGCGCTGTGTGGTGCGGCTCAAGGGTGGCGACCCGTGCATTTTCGGCCGCGGCGGCGAGGAGGCCCTGTGGCTGCAGGGGCATGGTATCGAGGTGGAAATTGTCAATGGCATCACCGCAGGCCTGGCAGGCGCCACGCAGTGCGGTATTTCCCTGACCTCGCGGGGCGTCAGCCGCGGGGTAACGCTGGTGACCGCGCATACCCAGGATGACAGCGCACTGAACTGGGCAGCATTGGCCCAGGCTGGCACCACGTTGGTGGTGTACATGGGCGTGGCCCGGCTGGAGCAGGTCCGCCAGGGGTTGCTGGACGGGGGGATGGCACCCGGCATGCCGGTGGCCATGATCGAGAATGCCTCGCTGCCCGAGCAACGCCAGTGCAGGAGCGATGTGCAGGGGATGGTCGAGGATGCGCGTGGGTTCGCCTTGCGTAGCCCGGCAATCCTGGTGATTGGCGAGGTGGTTGGGGCGCAGGTGGCTCAGCAGTGGGTGGCCGCTACCGGCTGACAGCCACGGCCCGCCGGCCGGTAAAACCCAGCCAAAGAAAAACCCGGCCGAGGCCGGGTTTTTCGTGAAGCTTCAAACCAATTACTTGGCCTGGGCTTCTACCTGAGCTTCAACGCGACGGTTGATAGCACGGCCTTCTTCGGTGGCGTTGTCAGCAACCGGACGGGTTTCGCCGTAGCCAACCGAGTCAACACGGCTGGATTCTACGCCGTACTGCTGGGTCAGGACTTGCTTGACAGCGTTGGCACGACGCTCGGACAGCTTCTGGTTGTAAGCGTCTGGACCCACGGAGTCAGTGTGACCTTCAACCACGGTGGTGGTTTGTGGGTACTGCTTCATGAAGTCAGCCAGGTTCTTGATGTCGCCGTAGCTGTTTGGCTTGACGACCGACTTGTCGAAGTCGAACTTCACGTCCAGCTCAACACGAACGACTTCGGCAACAGCCGGGCAGCCGTCGGCGTCAACGGTAACGTTGGCCGGGGTGTCTGGGCACTTGTCGACGTTGTCGCACACGCCGTCGTTGTCGGAGTCGGAGCAAACTTCAGCAACAGGTGCTGGAGCAGGGGCTGCGGTTTGCTTCGGGCTACCGCCGAAGTTCAGACCAACACCAACGCTTGGGGCCCACTCGGTGTCGCCCTGGTCGATGTTGTACTGGGCTTCAACGCCAGCACGGGCGTAGAACATGTCGGTGATGTACCACTTGGCACCAGCGCCAACGTTGGCGAAGGTGGAGTGGTCACGACCGCCACGGCCGGTCTGGCCCAGCGACTGGTGCGAGAAACCAGCGGAAACGTACGGACGGATAGCGTCGTACGGGTTGTTGAAGTGGTAAACGGCGTCCAGGGCGGTGTTCGAGCCCTTGATGTTCTTGCCGTCATCGCCACGAGCGTTGTGCACTTCGTCGTAGCCCAGACGCAGTTCAACGTCGTCGGTCAGGAAGTAACCGATCGAGCCGCCGAACAGGTTGCCGTCGTTCTTGAAGTCGCGCTGGCTGTCGAAGAATTCTTTCTTGTAGAAGATTTCAGTCTCGACGGCGCCTTGACCTTGTGCCATAGCGCCAATCGAGGTGGCGGCTACGAGCGAACCAATGGCCAAGCCCAAGGTGTTTTTCAATTTCATCCGTTAAATCCCCATCTGGTGATAGTTAAGCAGTCCCACCATAAACAAGGGGGACAACTCGACGGCAAGTCTAGCAGAACTCGCCGATTCGTTAGAGATATTTGCAGACGACTAAGTTTCATCGAGACCCGCAAATTTCTCACGAAGCTTGTCTAGCGCGCGCTTGTATCGCATTTTTGTCGCGCTCAGGCCCATGTGCATGATGTCGGCGATCTCCTGGAACTCCAGCTCTGCGACAAAACGCAGCACCAGGATCTCGCGGTCGATCGGGTTCACATGCACCAGCCACTTGTCCAGCCCGCCTTTTTCTTCCGGCTTCGGTGCCTTGTCCTCGGACGCCTCTTCAACAGGGTCCAGGCTCAGGGCATCCATCAACCGGCGTTTGCGGCGCTCCTTGCGGTACTGGGTAATGCACTCGTTGTAGGTGATGCTGTAGAGCCAGGTCTTGAACTTGGATTTACCCTCGAAGTTCTTCAGGCCATACAGCACCTTCAGCATCACTTCCTGACAGACATCGTCCGCGTCACGGTCGTTCCCTAAATAACGTGCACAAACGTTGAACAGGGTCCGCTGGTAGCGCCGCATGAGCTCCTCATAGGCACGGGTGACGTGGTATAGCTCCTCATGCGAACGCGCCACCAACTCTTCGTCGGTGAGCTCGCGAGGGTCATAACGCATGGGCGGCGTAGGAACTTTATTCAAAACGGATCTGGCCGACAGTCAGGTCAATGTCGCCGCGCGACCCCGTGGGTCGAATTTCGCGGCGGCATACATTAACAGCTTTCACGCGGTTAGCGGCTATTGACTCGCTGTTCCAGCAGCTCGCGGTTGGACAACGACACCAGCTCCCCCTCATCGGTCAGCAGGGTGGTTTTCACCGTGCCGATTTCCTCGATGAGCCCTTCGACCTCTCCAATCCGCACCTGCTGGCCTACCTGGTACAACTCGCGAACATAAATGCCGGCCAGAATCTGCCCGGCAATTTCGCGGCTGCCCAGGCCCATGGCCAGGGCAACCGCCAGACCAACGGTAATCAGGCCGATGACGATCACATGGTTGAGCAGGTCGGTTTTCACCTCCAGCTGGCTGATGGCCACCGAAATGCTGATGATGATGACCAGCCCTTGCGCGATACGCCCCAGGCCTGCCGAATACTCCAGGCCAATGCCTTCTGCAGCACCGCGAACCAGGCCATTGGCCACCTGTGCCAGCAGCACGCCGACCAGCAACACCAAGGCCCCGCCGAACACTTTCGGCAAGTACAGGGCAAGCATGTCGAGGGTCGCCGAAACCCGCTCCAGGCCCAGCGATTCAGCGGCGGAAACCAGGAAGATGAGCAGTACGAACCAGTAGACGATCTTGCCGATCAGGGTGGAAATGGGCACCTGTATGCCGACCCGGCCCAGCATTTTGGTCAGGCCGGTACCGGCCATGAGGCGGTCCAGGCCGAATTTGGCCAGCAGTTTGGACAGCAGTGTATCGAGCAGCTTGGCTACCACGAAACCGAGCAGCACCACGACCAGTGCGCCGAACAGGTTAGGGATGAAGTTCGCCACTTTGGTCCAAAGGGCGGTCATCGCGGTGACCAGGCTCTGGGTCCAGAGATCGAGTTCCATATTCAATCGGCCTTATCTGCTTTGCTGCCAGTGGCAGCGTTGCGGGAAGTGTGTCGACGCACCGGCGCGACATGCGCCGAGCCATTGTTCACGGCGATCAGCAGCGCCTGGCTCCAGCGGCCAAGCAAGCTGAACAGATCACCCGCACCGACCTGGCGGTTGGCGGTTTTCAGCACGCGGCCCAAGCAGGCAGCGTCATCCCGGTCGTCCCGGTCGTTGCCGGAGGGTGACGCCTTGAGCAGGTCGCGCAGGGATTCTTCAAACGGATCGTGCATGTGCACCTCGCGCAGTGTCAGCTAGAGACGAGATGGCCCGGCGATGGGTCACACATCCGATTGGCACGAATGTTTCGAATGGTGTGATGTTCGCCTGCAGCCCACCCACGCGTCATACCCACCGCAACCGGCGGAACAACCACCACTGCCCCACCGCCAGCCCCAGCACCACAATGCAGGCGAACAGGAAGCCGTAGGGGTTTTGCGCCCCCGGAATGCCACCGACGTTGATGCCCAGCAACCCGGTGATGAAGCTCATCGGCAGAAAGATGCAGGTGATGATGCCAAAGCGGTACATGGTGCGGTTCATCCGCTCGCTACGGCGACGGTCTTCGCTCTCCAGCACCAGCGCGGCGCGCTCGCGGGTCAGCTCCAGCTCCTCCAGGTAGCGGATCAGGCTGTTGTTCAGCTCGTTCCAGTAATCGGCATCGGCATAGGCGAACCAGCTCCACTTGCTGCGTGATAACTGGGCATAGATTTCCCGTTGCGGGGCCAGGAACCGGCGCAACCCGGCGGCCCGCCGACGGATCTGCTGCAGGCTGCCCTGTTCGGGGGTATACCGCTCGTCGGATTCGACCTTTTCTTCTTCCAGGTCGACCAGTTCGGCGAGATCACTGACCAGGCCCTGCACCTTTTCGGTCAGCAGTTCCCCCATCAGCAGCAGCAGCTCCGATGCGGATGTGGGCCCCCTGCCCTGTTCCAGTAGCTGGAGCACCTCGTCGCTGGCGCGCAGGGGCCGCAAGCGCAGCGAGATGACCCGCTGCGCCTCGGCGAAAATGCGCACCGAGACCATGTCTTCCGGCTCGGCGCCCGGGTTCAGGTTGACCCCACGCAAGAACAGCAGCAGCTGTTCATCGGCCATGGGCAGCAAGCGCGGGCGGGTGTTTTCCTCCAGCAGCAGCTCGCAGGCGAACTCGCTGAGGCCGCTTTCATTCAGCAGCCAGGTACGGGTTTGCGGATGGCTGCGGTCCCAGTGCAGCCACAGGCTCTGCTGGGGCTGCAATTGCAGGTCGGCCAGTTCGGTACGGGCAATCGAGCGCGCGCCGCCTTTGCCATCGAGCACCAGGGCATGCACCAGCCCCCACTGCGCGTTGTCTTCCTCGAACATCAAAGCTCCATCAGCGCGTGCGGCGCATCACTCCGGCATTTTCAGCGGGCTTGGCGACACCAGCACGCCATTGTTGTCGGCGTACACATACTCGCCCGGGCGGAACGTCACGCCGGCGAAGGTCACTGCCACGTTGAGGTCGCCGATGCCGCGCTTGTCGGTCTTCATTGGGTGGCTGGCCAGCGCCTGCACGCCGACGTCGGTCTGGATCAATACATCGACGTCGCGTACGCAGCCGTAGATCAACAAGCCTTCCCAGCCGTTCCTGGCAGCCTTTTCGGCAAGCATGTCACCCAGCAATGCGCGACGCAGCGACCCACCGCCATCGACTACCAGCACCTTGCCTTTGCCGTCGAGTTCGACTTGCTCCTTGACCAGCGAGTTGTCCTCGAAGCACTTGATGGTGACGATCTGGCCGCCAAACGAATCACGGCCACCGAAGTTGCTGAACATCGGTTCCAGCACCTGAACCAGGTCCGGGTAGGCGTCACACAGGTCGGGCGTTACGTAATGCTGCATGGGAAGCTCCTGTCAGTCACAACGAAAGCGGGTATCGGCCAAGGCTACACCGTAGAGCCCATTGCAGTCATCCGGGACTAGGTAGTCATGTGTGTTTTGCCTGTGCCGGCCCTATCGCCGGCAAGCCGGCTCCCACAGGATTGTCACAGGTTCGCAGGCTTGTGCAGCACCTGTAGGAGCGGGCGCGCCCGCGAAGAGGCCTGCACAGGCGACGCAAACTCAGCTGACCGGCACAGGCTCTGCAACCACTGTGGACGCATGCACCGGCAACAGCGGGTTACGCAGCCAGCGCTCTACCAGCGGCCACACCTGCACCTGCGCAGCCTTGCTCACCAGCATGTCGACATGCCCGAAGGCTTCAAAACCTTCTTCACGCCCCAGCCGCAGGAACTGCTTGCGCTCGCCCCCCACCTGCTCGAACAGCTTGCGGCAGGCCCACACCGGGTCCTGGAAGTCACCGGCGCCGGCCACTGCCAACAGCGGCACATCAACCTCAGCCAGCCCTGCCCACCAATCCTGCTTCTTGTCGCCAAAACGCCCGAACAAGCCATGCCAGCGCAGGCTTTCCAGGGCCAGCCCCAGGGGTTCGTCCTCTGGCCCACGCTTGAAGCGCGGCCCGGAAATCTGCCCCCAGCGCTTGAGCAGCCACTTCGCGCCCCAGGCCACTGGCGGGACTTTCAACGGCCAGTACACGCGGCTGACCTGTGTGCCGAACAGGGCCACGCTTGCGACCTGGTCGGCGGTCAGAAAACCGCCACCCAAGGCTGCCACCAAGGTTGTTCCACCCAGTGAGTGGCCCACCCAGTGCGGCGCTTGGCCGGCTTTTTCGCGCACGAAGGCGTTGATGGTTGGCAGGTCGTCACGGGCATAGCCGGCTACGCTGTTGTGTCGCCAGGCTGCATTGCGTGGCGACAGGCCGTGGCCACGCATTTCCGGGATCCATACGTCGAAGCCGGCACGTGCCAGATAGGCCCCCAGGCCGATGCCCTTGGGCGAATACCAGAAACGCCGGTTGGAAAAACTGCCATGCAGCAGAATCACCGGCACGCCCTGGGCGTGCTCCTGGTCGGCCAGCCCCAGGCGGGTAACGGCCAATTCCACACTGGGATCAGGGCTGTTGCCGGCCTTGATCCGGTACACGTCTTCACTGAGGTCGCCGCGGCGCTCGGCACTGAGCAAGGCCACGGGAAATAAACGGCTACTGCTTTGCATAAGGTTGCTTGGTGCACAAAAAAGGGCGGGATCCATTGCTGGAACTCGCCCTGGAAAAAACCAGGCGGGGGCACGCCAGATGCCCCCCGCGTTTTATTGCGTCAGGCTGCGCCCTGGCCTTCGGCGAGGAAGAACCAGGTTTCGAGTACCGAGTCGGGGTTCAGCGACACGCTTTCGATGCCCTGCTCCATCAGCCACTTGGCCAGGTCCGGGTGGTCCGAAGGGCCCTGGCCGCAGATGCCGATGTACTTGCCAGCCTTGTTGCACGCGGCAATGGCGTTGGCCAGCAGCTTCTTCACGGCCGGGTTACGCTCGTCGAACAGGTGGGCAATGATGCCCGAGTCACGGTCCAGGCCCAGGGTAAGCTGGGTCAGGTCGTTGGAGCCGATCGAGAAGCCGTCGAAGTACTCCAGGAATTCCTCGGCGAGAATGGCGTTGGACGGCAGCTCGCACATCATGATCACGCGCAGGCCGTTGTCGCCACGGGCCAGGCCGTTTTCGGCCAGCAGGTCGACGACCTGGCTGGCCTCGCCCAGGGTACGCACGAAGGGCACCATGATTTCAACGTTGGTCAGGCCCATCTCGTTGCGCACGCGCTTGAGCGCGCGGCACTCGAGTTCGAAGCAGTCACGGAACGACTCGCTGATGTAGCGCGAGGCACCGCGGAAGCCCAGCATCGGGTTCTCTTCTTCCGGCTCGTACAGCTTGCCGCCGATCAGGTTGGCGTACTCGTTGGACTTGAAGTCCGACAGGCGCACGATGACCTTTTTCGGGTAGAAGGCCGCGGCCAGGGTGCTGATGCCCTCGACCAGTTTCTCGACGTAGAAGCCGACCGGGTCGTTGTAGCCGGCAATGCGCTTGTCGACACTGTCCTTGAGGTCGGCAGGCAGGCCTGCGTAGTTCAGCAGTGCCTTGGGGTGCACGCCGATCATGCGGTTGATGATGAATTCCAGGCGCGCCAGGCCCACGCCTGCGTTGGGCAACTGGGCAAAATCGAAGGCCCGGTCCGGGTTGCCGACGTTCATCATGATCTTGAACGGCAGCTCGGGCATGGCATCGACCGAGTTCTGCTTGACGTCGAAGCCCAGTTCACCCTCGAAGATGAAGCCGGTGTCGCCTTCGGCGCAGGAAACCGTGACGCCCTGGCCGTCTTTGAGCACCTGGGTGGCGTTGCCGCAACCGACCACGGCCGGAATACCCAGCTCACGGGCAATGATCGCCGCGTGGCAGGTACGCCCACCGCGGTTGGTGACAATGGCGCTGGCGCGCTTCATTACCGGTTCCCAGTCCGGGTCGGTCATGTCGGAAACCAGCACGTCGCCTGGCTGCACCTTGTCCATTTCCGATACATCGTGGATCACGCGGACCTTGCCGGCGCCGATGCGCTGGCCGATGGCACGGCCTTCGACCAGTACCGTGCCCTTTTCCTTCAGCAGGTAGCGCTCCATGACATTGGCGCTGGAGCGGCTTTTCACGGTTTCAGGGCGGGCCTGGACAATGTACAGCTTGCCGTCGTCACCGTCCTTGGCCCATTCGATATCCATCGGGCGCTGGTAGTGCTGCTCGATGATCATCGCCTGCTTGGCCAGTTCGCTGACCTCGGCGTCGCTCAGGCAGAAGCGCGCACGTTCGGCGCGGTCGACTTCCACGGTTTTCACCGAACGGCCGGCCTTGGCTTCGTCGCCATAGACCATCTTGATCGCCTTGCTGCCCAGGTTGCGGCGCAGGATAGCCGGGCGGCCAGCCTGCAGGGTGTTCTTGTGCACGTAGAATTCGTCAGGGTTGACCGCACCCTGTACCACGGTTTCACCCAGGCCATAGGCGCCGGTGATGAACACCACGTCGCGGAAGCCCGATTCGGTATCGAGGGTGAACATGACACCGGCGGTGCCGGTTTCGGAACGAACCATGCGCTGCACACCGGCAGACAGGGCGACCAGTTTGTGATCGAAGCCCTGGTGCACGCGGTAGGCAATGGCACGGTCGTTGAACAGCGAAGCGAACACTTCCTTGGCCGCGCGGATCACGTTGTCCACGCCGCGGATGTTGAGGAACGTTTCCTGCTGGCCGGCGAACGAGGCGTCCGGCAAGTCTTCAGCAGTGGCAGAGGAGCGCACGGCAACGGCCATGTTGTCGTTGCCAGCGGCCATTTCGGCAAACGCCGTACGGATTTCCGAATCCAGACGCGCCGGGAAGTCGGCTTCCATGACCCACTGGCGGATCTGCGCGCCGGTCTTGGTCAGGGCGTTGATGTCATCCACGTCGAGGGCGTCGAGCGCCGCATGGATTCGGTCGTTGAGGCCACTCTGCTCGAGAAAATCGCGGTACGCCTGCGCCGTAGTGGCAAAGCCGCCCGGCACCGATACACCAGCACCGGCAAGGTTGCTGATCATCTCGCCCAGGGATGCGTTCTTGCCCCCCACATGCTCCACATCATGGACGCCGAGCTTATCGAGGGAAACTACGTACTCTACCAAGGTGATCTCTCCACTAACTGTGTTGGAAAAGCTCAAAGGGCGCCCGCCTGTCCGCTATGACTTGGCCGGGCGTTTGTGGCCTGTACCTGGAAAATAGGCTTTGCAAATGTGGCAGAATGTCGACAGCCGCATTCGGCAAACCGAACTTATCATATCCAAGAATCTTCATCAGCTTAAGGCCCAGGTCGCAAATGAAACGAACCGCGTTCTTCATCTCCGATGGCACCGGTATCACAGCCGAAACCTTGGGCCAGAGTCTGCTCGCGCAATTCGAGAGCATCCCGTTCAACAAATTCACCCGGCCGTACATCGATTCGCCCGACAAGGCGCGGACCATGGTCCAGCAGATCAATGCCGCGGCCGAGCGTGACGGGGTGCGCCCGATCATCTTCGACACCATCGTCAACCAGGACATACGTGAGATCCTGGCCACGTCGAATGGCTTCATGATCGACATCTTTTCGTCGTTTTTATCCCCACTTGAGCAGGAATTGACCGCCCATTCGTCGTATTCCGTGGGTAAGTCCCATTCGATCGGCGGCAATTCCAACTACATGGAACGCATCGAGGCGGTGAACTTCGCCCTGGACAACGACGACGGCGCGCGCACGCACTACTACGACAAGGCCGACCTGATCCTGGTGGGTGTGTCGCGCTGCGGCAAGACCCCAACCTGCCTGTACATGGCCATGCAGTTTGGTATCCGCGCCGCCAATTACCCCCTGACCGAAGACGACATGGAACGCCTGCAGTTGCCGGCAGTGCTGAAAAAGCACCACAACAAGCTGTTCGGCCTGACCATCGACCCTGACCGCCTCACGGCCATCCGCCACGAGCGCAAGCCTAACAGTCGTTATTCAAGCTTTGCCCAGTGCGAGTTCGAGGTGCGCGAGGTGGAGAGCTTGTTCCGCCGGGAGAACATTCCCAACATCAATTCCACGCATTTTTCGGTGGAAGAGATTTCGGCGAAGATCCTGGTGGAGAAAGGCGTGGAGCGGCGGTTCAAGTAGGAAAGCTTCAAGCTTCAAGCTTCAAGAAAAAGCGGGGGCTGTGTACGCGATCTAAACGGTGCTAAAGCCAGAAGCTGCAAGCGAAACCAGTGAGCTCCGCTTGCAGCTTGTAGCTTGTAGCTTGCAGCTTGCAGCTTGCAGCTTGCAGCTTGTAGCTTGCAGCTTAAGAAGGCACCACCGCTGCCTGCCCGCTCATGGCCAGGTCGACCAGCTCGCGGTTGGCCACCGCATACATCGCATAGTCGTTGCCGCTGGCATTGCGCAGGTCATCGAGCATCGCGCGCCAGCGCTCTACCATCACCCGGTGCTGCTCGGCCCACAGCGCCACACGGGCGTCCATGTCTTGCGGCCCGTCGGCCATTTGCAGGACCGAAATGGTGATCGCCCGCTGCTGCAAGTCGATGTCGTCACGGAAGGCCTCGCGGGCCAGCGCCTGCCAGTTGTTTTCCACCGGCAGGTTGCTGATTTCCTGCAGGTACCAGGTCAGGTCCAGTGCGCTGCCCACGGCGAAGAACGCCTTGGCCACCTGCGCCGGCTCATGCCCGGTAACGTCAGCTGCTTCGATGATCGGCAGCAACGTGTACAGGTGGCTGGTACCGGCCACCATGCGCGCAAGCAGTTCCGGCACGCCAGCCTCGACGAAGCCCTGGTAGCGCACCATCCAGCGTTCGCGGGTCGGGCCTTCGAGCAACTCATCCAGCTTGAGCCCGAGTTGCGCGATTTTCGGCCCGAAGTGCGCGGTGTCGCGCCCGGCGTCCTGCTCGTTGCGGCGGCTGCGCAGGAACCAGCGGGTCGCGCGGCGGCCCAGGCGCATCAGCTCGTCCATCAAGGTCAGCTGGACCTCCGCCGGCACCTGGTAGTCAAGCGCCTCGATCTGGCGGAACCAGTGCGGCAGGTGGAAGATGTCGCGCACGATCACGTAGGCCCCGGCCACGTTGGCCGGGCTCATGCCGGTCGACTCCTTCAGGCGCTGGACGAAGGTGATGCCCATATTGTTGACCAGGTCGTTGGCGATCTGGGTGCTGACGATTTCACGCTTCAGGCGGTGGCGGCGCATGGATTCGGCGAACTTGCTGACCAGCGACGGCGGGAAGGCGGTTTCCATGTCGCGGGTCAGGTAGTCGTCGTCGGGTACCTGCGACTTCAGCAACTGCTCCTTGAGGTCGATCTTGCTGTACGAGATCAGCACCGACAGCTCGGCACGGGTAAGGCCATGGCCGGCGGCCAGGCGTTCGGCCAGTTGCTCCTCGGACGGCAGGAACTCGATGGCACGGTCCAGCTTGCCCCGCGCCTCCAGGTCAGCCATCAGGCGCTTGTACTCGGCAATGCGTTCACGGGCGCGGCGGGCGGCCAGCGACAGCGCCTGGGTCTGCTTGTAGTTGTTGCCCAGCACCAGGCTGGCGACTTCATCGGTCATGCTGCCGAGCAACTGGTTACGCTGCTTCTCGGTCATGTCGCCACCCTGCACCACTTCATTGAGCAGGATCTTGATATTGACCTCGTGGTCAGAGCAGTCCACGCCGCCGGCGTTGTCGATGAAGTCGGTGTTGGTCGCCCCGCCGTGCAGGCCGAACTCCACCCGGCCAAGCTGGGTCATGCCCAGGTTGCCACCCTCGCCCACCACCTTGCAGCGCAGCTCGTTGCCGTTGACCCGCAGCGCGTCGTTGGCCTTGTCGCCGACGTCGGCGTGGCTTTCGCTGCTGGCCTTGACGTAGGTGCCGATCCCGCCATTCCACAGCAGATCGACCGGGGCCTTGAGCAACGCGTTCAGCAACTCGGTCGGGGTCAGGCGGTCGGCTTCGATGGCGAAGCGTTCCTTCATCTGCGGGCTGATGGCAATGCTCTTGGCGCTGCGCGGGAAGATGCCACCGCCTTCGGACATGATGCTGGTGTCGTAGTCGGTCCAGGCCGAGCGCGGCAGGTCGAACAGGCGCTTGCGCTCGGCGAAGCTGGAAGCCGGCTCGGGGTTGGGGTCGATGAAGATGTGCAGGTGGTTGAACGCGGCCACCAATTGCAGCTTGTCGGACATCAGCAGGCCGTTGCCGAATACGTCGCCGGCCATGTCCCCCACACCGATGACGGTGATCGGGTCTTCCTGCACATTGATGCCGCGCTCACGGAAGTGCCGCTGCACGCCGACCCAGGCGCCGCGGGCGGTAATGCCCATTTTCTTGTGGTCGTAGCCGGCCGAACCGCCCGAGGCGAAGGCGTCGCCCAGCCAGAAACCGTAGTCGATGGCAATGCCGTTGGCGATGTCGGAGAAGGTCGAGGTACCCTTGTCGGCCGCCACCACCAGGTACGGGTCGTCATCGTCGTGGCGCACCACGTTGGCCGGCGGCACCACGCCGCCATCCTTGAGGTTATCGGTGATGTCGAGCAAGCCGGAAATGAAGATGCGGTAGCACGCCACGCCTTCGGCCGCGATCTCGTCACGGCTGCCGCCCAGCGGCAGGCGCCGCGGCAGGAAGCCGCCCTTGGCACCCACCGGCACGATCACCGAGTTCTTCACCTGCTGGGCCTTGACCAGGCCGAGCACTTCGGTGCGGAAGTCTTCTTCGCGGTCGGACCAGCGCAAGCCACCACGGGCCACGTTGCCAAAGCGCAGGTGCACGCCCTCGACCCGCGGCGAATAGACGAATATCTCGAACTTGGGCACCGGCTTGGGCAGCTCGGGAATCAGCCGCGGGTTGAACTTGAAGCTGAAATACGACTTGTTCTGGCCGTTGGCGTCCGGTTGGTAGAAGTTGGTGCGCAGGGTGGCCTTGATCAGGTCCAGGTAGCGGCGCAGGATGCGGTCTTCGTTGAGTACCTGCACCTCGTCCAGCGCGGTCAGAATGGCCTGTTCCAGGCGCTGCTGCTTGTCGTCCAGGTCGTCCTGGGTCAGCTTGCGCGCCAGGTAGAAGCGGGTCTTGAACAGCCGGGTCAACTCACGGGCGATGTCGGTGTGGTTGTTCAGGGTGCTGGCGATGTAGCCAAGGTCGAAGCCCAGGCGGATCTGCTTGAGGTAACGGGCGTAGGCACGCAGCAGTGCCACGTCGCGCCAAGGCAGGCCGGCGGTCAGCACCAGGCGGTTGAAGGCATCGTTCTCGGCATCGCCGCGCACGATATGGATGAACGCGTCCTGCAGGGTGTCATTGAGCTGCTGGATATCCAGGCTAAGGCCTTCGCTGTAGGTGAAGGCGAAGTCGTGGATCCAGTACTCACGGCCACTGGCATGGCGCAGCCGGTACGGGAACTCGCCGAGTACGCGCAGGCCGAGGTTTTCCAGAATCGGCAACACATCGGACAGCGCCAGCGGCGTGTCCACGTGGTACAGCTTGCAGTGCAGGATGCGCTCGCCGACCTGGGTCAACGGCTGGTAGAAGCTCATCGCCAGGGGCTTGCTTTCCGACAGGTTGAGCACGTGCTGCAGGTCGACCACCGCCGAGTGGGCGGCGAAACGCTCGCGGTAGCCCGCCGGGAAGCCGGTGGGGAAGTCGGCCAGGATGTTGGTGCCCTGGGCTTCGCCGAAGTTCTCCACGACCAGCGCCGAATAGTCGTCGCGCCACGAGCGGCAGGCCTGCACCACTTCGCGCTCCAGCTGCTGCGGGTCGATGTCGATGCGGTTTTTCGGGTCGACCCGCAGAATCAACTGCACGCGGGCCAGCACCGACTCGGAGAAGAACGTCCAGAACTCGCAGTCGCTGGCCTTCAGGCGCTCCATCAATACCTGCTGGATCTTCTGCCGCACTTCGGTGGAGTAGATTTCCCGCGGCACGTAGGCCAGGCAGTAGCAGAAGCGGCCGTACGGGTCCTTGCGCAGGAACACGCGGATCTTGTTGCGCTCCTGGATCTGCACGATCGCCATGACCGTGGTGAACAGCTCGTCGATCGGCGTCTGGAACAGGTCGTCGCGCGGCAGCACCTCCAGCACCTGGGCCAGCTCCTTGCCCAGGTGAGCCTTGGGATCGAAGCCCGAGCGGCGCTCCACTTCCGCGACCTTGCCGCGGATGTACGGTATGGCATGCACGCTTTCGCCGTACACCGACGAGGTGTACAGGCCCATGAAGCGGTGCTCCTTGATGACCTTGCCGTCAGCGTCCAGCTGGCGGATCGAGACGTAGTCCGGGTAGGCCGGGCGGTGCACGCGGCTGGGCAGCGCGGCCTTGGCGAACGACAGCAGCAGCGGCTCGTTGAGGTAAGCCACGGCGTAGTCTTCGATGCGCAGCTCGTCGGCCGTCAGGCCCACACGCAGGCGGCGCGGCAGGCCGAGGAACGACTGTTCGTCGTAGACCATCTGGCCGCCATCGGCGGTGCTGGCAACGGTGAATTCCTCATAGCCGAGGAAGGTGAAGTGGTTGTCCAGCAGCCACTCGAGGAAGGCCTTGACCTCGCCCTTCTCGTTTTGCGCCGGGCCGAACGCGGTTTGCTCCACCTTGGCGAGCACTTCCTGCAGCTTGGCTTTCATCGGCTCGAAGTCGGCAACCGCCACCCGAACCTCAGCCAGCACCTGTTCGATCTCGCGGGTCAACACGGCCAGTTCGGCGGCGTTGGCGCAGCGGTCGATCTCCAGGTACATCAGCGACTCGTGCTGCACCCCCTCGCCCCGGCTGCCCTTGGGCAGCAGCTCCAGCAGCTCGCCGTTGGCGCCCCGGCGCACGCTGAGCACGGTGGTTTGCAGGGTGTGGATGCTATAGCCGCGGCGGTTGAGCTCGGTACGTACCGAGTCGACGAGAAACGGCAGGTCGTGGTGCAGCACCTCGACCACGGTGTGGGTCGACTGCCAGCCGTTGCGTTCGTAATCGGGGTTGTACACGCGTACTTGCGGGGACTCGGGGTCGAAACGCTCGATGATGCGCCAGGCCGACAGGGTGCAGCCGGCCAGGTCGGAAAGCCTGCGCTGGGTGAGTTCGTCCAGAGAGATGATGCCGAAGAACTGATCGGCGAACAGCGCCACTTGTGGCAGGGACTGTTCGCTGATGTGCTGCGCCAGGGCCGCTTGCAGTTGGTGCTGGAAGTCGGCTTTGCTGGCTGCGGTGAAGAACGCCATCTGTGGTACTCCGCTTGGGCTTTGTAATAGTTGAAGCGTCGCTGCGTGCGCCATTTACGGATCAACGATAGCCAACCCGTGGCAAGGCGGACGGTAAAAACCAGAGGTGGAACGTGCGCAGGCACGCCCGGGCTTGGCGAAGCTTAACGACTGATCGGTCATCAAGGCTTGCAGCGCTGCGACAATTTCGGTCAAGGGGCGGTAACTTTACGTTTATGCATGTAGCCAAGACTGTCAGAATTCCCTTCCGTTTCCTTTGATCCGAGCCTGCTCATGCAAATCAACACCGCCCTGCTGTTCGCCACCCCTTGCGATGACGAGGAAGACAACATGGCGACCCTGTGCTGCCACAGCGACAAGGGCCAGATGTTCCTGCTTACCCGCTACCCGGACGAAGACACCGTCGACCTGACCCTGGATGACGAGCCGTCGACGCTGGACGGGCTGAAAGTGACCTTGAGTGCCAAGCGCCTGCTGATCGAAGTGGCCGCCGGTGACCGCGATGCGCTGAAGGGGGGTGAGGTGCTGGAAATCAACCTGACCAGCGACCTCAGTGACCTGGATGAGGTGAAGGAAACCCTGGAGAACATCCTGGCCGGCACTGGCACCTTCGTCTGCGAGCTTTAGGGCTTCACACGCCGCGCGTCGCCCCTGCTCATGCCAGCGCTTGTTGCATTGCTTTAGCCTGCGCCCGCAATGCCTCACAAAACGGCTCCACTGCAGCCGAAGCCGGCCGATGATCCGGGCGGATCAGCATCACCTGGTATGGCACCGATACCCGCAACGGCCGGATCGGCAGCCCGCCCTGCGCGGCCTCCAGGCCGCTCAGCGGGTTGATGATGGCAACCCCCAGGCCCTGGCGCACCATGGCGCAGACCGAGGCCGCACTGGTCGTCTCGATCACCGTGCGGCGGTTCACACCCGCCGCGCGAAAGTGCTGGTCCAGTTGCTGGCGGTAGGTGTCCAGGCTGGCCAGGTTGATGAAATCGACTTCGTGAAAATCGCTCAACGCCAGCTCGGCCTTGGCCTGCAACGGGTGGTGTTCGGGCAGCACGCACACCATGTTGGCGCTGAACAGCCGCTCCCCATACGCCCCGCGCGGTATCTGCTCGACCTCGGTCAGGCCCAGGTCGTGCTGCTGGGCCACCAGTGACTCCTCCAGCAACGGCGATTCCTGGGCCAGAATGCTCACACTCACCCCCCGGTGCTGCTGGTGAAAGCGCTGGCAGGCCTTGGGCAGCAGGGTTTGCGAGAACAGCGGCAGGCAGGTGATGGCCAACCGGCCTTGCTCGAAATTGCGAATGGCCTGGGCAAAGCGGTCAATCCGCTCCAGCCCGACATAGGCGCGCTCCACCTCCTCGATCAACAGCAGTGCCTGGGCTGTCGGCACCAGCCGCCCACCTTCGCGCTGGAACAGGTTCAGCCCGGTGACCTGCTCCAGCCGGGCCAGCTCGCGGCTGACGGTGGGCTGCGAAGTGAACAGCAGGCGAGCTGCGGCGGTGACGCTGCCCGCCGCCATGATGGCGCGGAACACTTCGATATGGCGAACGGACAATTTCACGGCAACGCCCTGCGTAATGACAGTGGCTATATCAGATATGAATGGCCGACAGAAAAAAAGCTATTTTTCTGAATTCCTGCTTTATCGCATCCTGCTTTCCTTCCTGGTATCACCTGAGCGAGTAGCGCCAACATGACAACACCCTTCACCCTCCTGGCCGAGGCAGTGCGCCAACATGGCTCGCCGTTGTGGGCCTACGACACCGGCACCATCGCAGAGCGTGTCGAACAGCTGAAGGTGTTCGACACTGTACGCTTCGCCCAGAAAGCCAACCCGAACCTGCACGTGCTGCGCCTGATGCGCAGCCACGGCCTGGTGCTGGACGCCGTGTCGCTGGGCGAGATGGAGCGGGCCTTCGCTGCCGGCGCCAGCGTTCAGGGCGACCCGGCCGGCGTGGTGCTGACCTGCGATGCACTGGACCGGCCTACCCTGGAGCGGGTGGTGGCAGAAAAGATCGAAGTGAACGCCGGCTCCATCGACATGCTGCGCCAGCTGGGCGAGCGCTCCCCTGGCCACCGCGTGTGGGTCCGCATCAACCCCGGCTTTGGCCACGGCCATAGCCGCAAGACCAACACCGGCGGTGAAAACAGCAAGCACGGCATCTGGCATGAGCAGCTGGACGAAGCGCTGGGCGTGATCAAGGCACACGGCCTGCACCTGGTCGGCGTGCACATGCATATTGGCTCGGGCGTGGATTACCAGCACCTGGAACAGGTAGCCCGCTCGATGATCGAGCTGGTAGGCCGCCTGGGGGTGGACATCGAGGCGTTTTCCATCGGGGGCGGGCTTTCCACCCCCTACCGCAGCAGCGACAAGCCGGTCGACCTGCAGCGCTACGCCCAGACCTGGGCAGTGGCACGCAAGGAAATCGAAGCGATGCTCGGCCACCCGGTGCGTATGGAGATCGAACCCGGCCGCTTCCTGGTGGCCGAGTGCGGCTACCTGGTGGCCGAGGTGCGGGCGGTGAAACAGGTGGGGCGCAATACCTTCGTGATGATCGACGCCGGCTTCAATGACCTGATGCGCCCGGCCATGTACGGCGCCTACCACGGCATGACCCTGCTCGATGCCAACGGCCAGCCGGTGGAGCGCTCACGCCAGCCAACCGTGGTGGCCGGGCCGCTGTGCGAGTCGGGTGACGTATTCACTCAGGACGACCAGGAACTCACCCCGCAAGACCTGCCGCAAGCACAGGTGGGCGACCTGCTGGTGATCCACGATGCCGGGGCCTATGGCGCATCGATGTCGTCCAACTACAACAGCCGGCCACTGCTGCCAGAGTTCCTGATCGAGAACGGCGCGCTGCGAATGATCCGCCGGCGGCAGACCGTGCAGGACCTGCTGGACCTGGAAGCGGGCCTTTAAGCGCCCTTCTGCCGGCTAGGCCATACCGCCCATGTAGTGCTCCAGGCGGCCGCGCAGCCAGCGTTCGGCCGGGTCATTGTCGGTAGTGCTCAGCCAGACCATGGCCAGTTCCAGCGCCGTGGCCGCGAACGGCAGTTGCTCGGCCTGCAGGTTGCCCCAGCGCTCCATCCCCTGGGCCGCGTAATCGGGGCAGCAGGCCAGCAGTTCGGTACCGGCCAGGATCGCCGGCAGCGTACTGAATTGCGGCACCGACAACACCACCTGGCGTTCGCGCCCCAACTCCTTGAGCCAGTCATCGACTACACCGTGGGTATTGGCCGTAGGCGAGACCTGAACGTGCGGGCGGGCGCAGAACTCATCCAACGTCAACGCCCTGGTGGATTTGTCGGCGCGCACCACCCTGGCCTGCATGCTGCGCAATACCTTGCGCTTGGCATTGGCCGGCAGGCCCCGGGTCTGGCTGATGCCGACCGTGACATCCCCCGCCGCCAGCAAGTCGGGAATGCGCCAGTAATCCACGTGCTGCACGACCACCACCACGTTCGGCGCCTCGACCCGCAGCGCCCGCAACAAGGGCGGCAACAGCCCGGACTCGACGTCATCGGACAAACCGATGCGAAAGGTCATCTTGCTGGAAAGTGGGTCGAAGTCGTGGGTCAGGCTAAGGGCCACAGACATCGCATCCAGGGCCGGGGTGAGGTGCTTGATCACTTCCTGGGCGCGGGCCGATGGCTCCATGCGGTTGCCCACACGGATCAGCAACGGGTCATTGAACATCGCCCGCAACCTCGCCAGCGCAGCGCTGACCGTAGGTTGGGCGACGAACAGCTTTTCTGCGGCGCGGGTAAGGTTGCGCTCCTGCATCAGCGCTTCGAACACCACCATCAGGTTGATATCGGCTTTGCGCAGTTCGTTGCGGTTCATTGGCGCTCCCGGCCCATTGTGGTTGTGCTTGCTCGATTTCAGCACTGACAAGCACCCTGGTCGAGTCAACGTTGGTAGATAACCTGGCAGGGCGGCCCTTGGCGGCGACCCGATTGCCCGACAGCGGACAGTCCGGTTACCCTTCCTTCTCCTCCCCTCACGGCCGCCCCAGCCGTGCTCCGCCCAGGCTCCCACCGCGATGAACCGTAAAGCTGACCCGCCACCGTCCGACTGGGTAATCCGCAGCGACCAGCCGGGCGGCATCGAACGTATCGAGGCCTGGTTCGGCAGCCACGGTTACGACCCGCATCGCCACGATACCTACTCGGTCGGGCGAACCCTGGCCGGCGTGCAAAGCTTCCATTACAAGGGCTCGCTGCGCCACGGCATACCCGGCAACACCCTGGTGCTGCACCCGGACGAGCTGCATGACGGCATGGCCGGCACCAACGCAGGCTTTCGCTACCGCATGGCTTACGTAGACCCGGCCCTGATCCAGAACGTGCTGGGTGGCCAGCCGCTGCCCTTCATCGCTGGCGGGCTGTCCAGCGACCCACGGCTGTACCAGGCCAGCGAGGCACTGGTACAGGCCGTGGACCACCCGTTGGAGCCGCTGGAGCAGCAGGACGCCCTGTACGACCTGGCCATGGCCTTGTTGGCGGTCGGCGGCAAACCACGCGGGCGCAAGCGCCTGGACTACCAAGCCGCCGAACGTGCCAGAGCTTTCATCATGGCGCACCTGCACCAGAGCATTACCCTGGACATGCTCGAACAGGCCAGCGGCCGCGAGCGCTGGAGCCTGTCGCGTGATTTTCGCACGCTGTACGGCACCAGCCCCTACCGCTTCGTCACCTTGCGCCGCCTGGACTGTTTGCGGCGCATGGTGGTCGACGGCTTCAGCCTGGTCGATGCGGCGCTTGCTGCCGGCTTTCATGACCAGAGCCACATGACGCGGCATTTCACCCGTTGCTATGGGGTGCCGCCCTTGCGTTGGCTGGAGCGCCTGCGCCCCACCCGCTGACTTGCAGGATCGTACAAGATGCCCATGTTGCAGACCGTTAGGCTGGCCACTCCACTCAACGAGGAATTGTCATGTCTGAAGCCCGTATCCCCTCCCAGCCTGCCAACCTGCTGCACAAAGCGTCGCTGATCGAGCAGCAGTGGAGCCCCAGGGTCGTTGCCGAAATGAACGACTATCAATTCAAGGTGGTGCGCATTGAAGGCGAATTCATCTGGCATGCACACCCGGAAACCGACGAAGCATTTGTGGTGCTGGAGGGTGTTTTGCGCATCGATCTGCCCGATGGCTGTGTGTACGTCAATCCCGGTGAGCTGTACGTCGTGCCGCGCGGTATCGAACACAGGACAGCCGCAGAGGGCGAAGCAAAACTGATGATGATCGAGCCCCGCGGCATTCTGAACACCGGGCATGAGGGCGGCGAGCGCACCGCCGTCAATGATGTCTGGATCTGACAACAGAAGCCGCTTTACTTGTTGTGCGTAGCACTCGCTTGGCAATAATTCACCACGCTCAACTGCCAAACAGCCATTTTGCGTCTTGGTCACACCTTTTCCATGCCTACCATCGCAACCCGATGAAAATCCACCGCCGTATAATTGGATCCAATATCGAGGATGCCTTGAATGCGAACACTGGAAATGGACTACGGCCACGGCGACCAGGTCGCCAGCCATTGCCACGCTGAAGACCAGCTGATCTATGCCGCCAGCGGGGTAATGCGCGTCAGCAGCGCGGGAGGCGACTGGGTGATCCCCGGCGGGCATGCACTGTGGGTGCCTGCCGGGGTCAGCCACGCCATCCGCATGCAGGGCGTGGTAAGCATGCGCACGTTGCTGCTCGACGCCGGCATCCCGTGCTGCCAGGTCATCGTGGTATCCGGCTTGCTGCGCGAACTGATCCTGGCCGCGTCACGCATGCTCGACCGGCGTGACGGCGAGCATGCGCGGGCATTGATCCTGAACGAGTTGTCCGCCGCTCGGCGCATCCATGCCTTCGTGCCCACGCCCTCGCACCCGCGCTTGCGTGCCTGGTGCGAGGGCTTTCTCCAGGACCCGGCCCAGGACCTGACGCTGGCGCAGTGTGGCACGCAGTTGAACCTGAGTGCGCGCAGCGTGGCGCGGCTGTTTCAACGCGAACTGGGCATGTCGTATGGCGAGTGGCGCGCCCGCGCGCGGGTAATGCTCAGCCAGCAATGCCTGGCGCAGGGTCAGCCGATCCTCAACGTGGCGCTGGAGCACGGTTACCAAAGTGCAAGCGCGTTCACCGCCATGTTCAAGCGCATCCTCGGCTACGCGCCGAGTGACTGGCAGCACAACCTCACACGCGGCCACTGAACAGCAGGTTGTCCCGCTTGCGCGCAGGCTTGTCCTGCTTGCGACAGCGCCGCTTCCCCGTCCCTGGTTAACCTCGCATCACCCTCTTCAAGTGGCCTGTGTGATGCCTTTACTGCACTTTTCTCCCTTCGCTGCCCGGCTGGGCGCCACGCTCGCCGTGCTCGGTGCCCTCACGGCGTGCACGCGGCAGCCGGCCCCCGCCGCGCCGCCACCCGTGCTGCAGGCAAACCCGCTGGCAGACCTGCCGGCGGGGGTCAGCCAGCAGCCGTTACCCGCGCAATGGTGGGCGCTGTTCCAGGACCCGCAACTCAACCACTGGGTACAGCTGGCCCTGGCGCATAACCAGGACCTGGCCCAGGCAGACGCCACTGTGCAGGCCATGCTGGCGGGTATCGGTGAATTCGACGCGCGCCGCTGGCCCGCCACTGCAGTGGAGGTTGGCGCAACCTATGGCAAGAGCGCCGATGACCAGACCCTGGCCGAGGCCACTGACAGCCATGCGCCGTCACAATGGCAATTCAGCCCCGGCATCGAGCTGGCCTACCAGGTGGATGTCTGGGGCCAGGTACGTGCGGCCATCGAGCGTGCCCGGGCTCAAGCCGATGCCAGCGCTGCAGCACGGGACCTGGTACGCCTGCAGGTGGTCACCCAGACCAGCCGCGCCTACCTGGCTCAATGCGTGTATGGCGCACGCCTGGCCCAGGCCAGGCAGTCGTTGCAAAGCCTCGAGCACAGCGTGCAACTGAGTGAACGCCAGCAACAGGCCGGCGTGGCAACGGCGCTCGACAGCGAGCGCCTGCTGGGCTTGCGTGAGCAGGTGCGGGCGCAACTGCCGATGCTCGTTGCCAGGCGGCAAATGGCGCTTTACGAACTGGCCATGCTCAGTGGCCAGGCGGCTGCGGCACCGGTAGGCGACTGCAGCGCCATCCCCAGGGTGTCGGTGCCGCTACCACTTGGCGATGGGTGGCGCCTGCTCGAGCGAAGGCCGGATCTGCGCCAGGCAGAACGGGAACTGCGCGCTGCTGCGCTGGAGACCGAAATCGCCCGGGCGGACCTGTACCCGAAGGTCAGCTTCGGCGCCTCGTTGACCTCCTCCGCCGCTCACCTGGCCGACCTCGGCGACAGCCGCGCGGTGATGTTCGGGATCGGCCCGCTGATTCACTGGCAGTTTCCCAACCTGAAGGCCAATCGCGCGCGCGTTGGCAAGGCCCGAGCATTGCGGCAGGCGCAGGTCGCCCGCTACCAGGGCGTGGCATTGAATGCGCTGAAGGACGTGCGCCAGGCGCTGGCGGGTTACGCCGGTGAGCGGCAGCGCCTGCAGGCACTGGAGGCAGCGCTTGGCCATAGCCAGCGGGGCTTTGCCCTGGCCCAGAACAACTACCGCGCTGGCACGGCTGACGGCCTGGCATTGCTCGACAGCGAACGCGAACTGATCCGCCTGCGCGCCAGCCAGGTCGAGGCCCAAGGGCGCCTGGCGCAGGCACAGGTCAATCTGTTCCGCGCGCTAGGTGGTCGGTGGTAGCGCGCAGCAACAACCCACAGGGACCGCGCTGGGCCTAGAGCCTTTTCAATGATCAGGGGGTCGCTGCCCTGTAACAAACGCCAAGGCCAGCGCGGTCCCTGTGGGAGATTCTATGG
>NZ_DKJF01000040.1:0-5433 GCF_002454615.1 Pseudomonas sp. UBA6699 | reverse complement strand
GCGGCGCTCGATCTCACAAGCGCTAAAGATGCCACGGCGAGCACTGACAACCCTGCAGAGCAGAGCTGCACTCTTTCCTACAGGGCTATCACAACATCAAAGCGCTCCGCGACAGGCGCGCTGCTTACTTCAGTACCGCCAGTGCAGCCTCGTAGTCCGGTTCTTCAGCGATTTCGCCGACCAGCTCGCTGTGCAGCACTTTGTCGTTCTCGTCCAGCACCACCACGGCGCGGGCGGCCAGGCCAGCCAGCGGGCCATCGGCGATGGCCACGCCGTAGTTTTCGAGGAACTCGCGGCCACGCAGGGTCGACAGGTTCTTCACGTTCTCCAGGCCCTCGGCGCCGCAGAAACGTGCCTGCGCAAACGGCAGGTCGGCGGAGATGCACAGCACCACGGTGTTGGCTACATCGTTGGCCTGGGCGTTGAACTTGCGCACCGAAGTGGCACAGGTTGGGGTGTCGACGCTCGGGAAGATGTTCAGCACCTTGCGCTTGCCGGCGTAGTCTTTCAGCGACTTGTCAGCCAGGCCTTCACCCACCAGGGAAAAAGCCGGAGCCTGGGCGCCGGCCTGTGGCAGGTTGCCGTTGACCTGGACCGGGTTGCCTTTGAGAGTCACTTGAGCCATGACGAAATCCTTATGCGGGGTTTGAAAAGGACACCGAGTTAAGCATGAAGGCGGCCTAGTGCCTATGGGGGCGGGTGAAATTCTTCTATGGCCAGACTTTTTATGTGGATAAAAGCGGATACCCCTAACGCAGGACAGCAACCACCCTTCTCGCTCACCTTTAAAAGCCTGATAACAATGTTTGTTGTTTAGGCTCGCACAATGGAAGGAGCTTGGTTTCCAACATGCTCGCAAGGCCTGTGGTAGAGGCGATCCGGCCCAACTAATCGCCCACTCGCAGATAGCAAGGTAAATAATCCTACAAATCTATCGGAAATTTCGCCTGCGCGAATATCTTGTACATCTTAAAAGAGGCGCTACTATCGGAGGGGCCATAATAAAACGAACCTGATGGATATTTATATCAAGCCTATCAAGATGGAGTCCGCAAAACTTGCCAACAAGCCCCAACGAGCCAGCGAGCGCGATGCCTAATTGCGCACCGACGCTGCGAGCTATTGAGCGTACCGAATTGCTAGCCAACGAAGATTATTTCTTGCTATTTAAAGCTTCCGGGTTGGTAGCATGATCGCTTACTCAGCTAAACTGCGCTACCCTCTGTACTCGACATTGCTGGTTCTGATATCCCTGCTAGGGGTATTTCCGCTGGATGTGATCCTACCCTCATTCCCTACGCTGGCAGATAGGTTTCGGGTCGGTGCAGAGCAGATAGCCTACTCGGTGAGTTTCTTTGCTGTCGGCGTTGCAATGGCGCAACTCGTCATCGGCCCTCTGTCGGATAGTATCGGGCGCAAACGTCTGTTGCTGGGCGGGCTCGGATTAGCCATTTTAGGGGCGCTTGGTTGCGCATGCTCTACCACCTATCAAATGTTCATGGCATTCCGTTTACTACAGGCGCTGGGGTGTGGCAGCCTCGTCTTAGGCCAAGCGCTAGTGCAGGATCTATACAGAGATGAACATCGTAATACCATGCGAATCCTCTTAACCAGCTCAAGCGGGCTGTTCATCTCAATATCACCGCTGGTAGGTGCGCTCCTCCAGCAATCCTTTGGCTGGCAGGCAAGCTTTATAAGCTTCGCTATTATCGCTTCTATAGTTTCACTCCTGGCGTACGTACTCCTACCAAGTACAACTGCCTTGCAACGCAAAGCGCCCGGTATTTCCAGTTATCGTATAATGCTGCGAGACACGACCTTCCTCGCCTATACACTGCAGACCAGTCTCGCCTTCTCCTGCCATTTTTCCTTTATCGTGATAGCACCACTCCTCCTGATGAGCAGGTTGGGGCTGACGACCTATCAATTTTCCATTGTATTTATTGGCTACGGGGTGGCATACATCGCCGGGGGAGCGGCTGCAACCTATCTGAACCGACGTGTTAGCCCACAGGCTCAAATAAAAGCGGGCTTTCTGCTCATCAGCGCCGGGGGCATAACCCTTGTTATCTGGGAACGGTTTTCGGAGCTATCTGTGGCAGGCATTATGCTAGCTGTGCTCATATGTACTACAGGGACAACGCTGGTGCGCCCGGCCGCGACGACGCAGGCCTTGGCACGCTATCCATGTCAAGCGGGTGCTGCAGCATCGCTTAACACGACATTCCTGTTCGCTGGGGCTGGCGGTATAAGCAGTGTGGTAGCAGGCGTCGAGCGTACGCTTCCAGGGGGCTTGGGGCTGCTGTTCGTGCTAGCGAGCTTGTGCGGAGGGTGGCTACTTGCTTACACCAAGGTCGATGAAATCCCATGCAGGTGAGACCCTGATTTCACGCGCAAAAAACCCGGGCGGCGCCAGCCAACCCGGGCTTGTTTCATAGCCAGCCGTGACTCAGCCCAGCAGGCCGTACACCACCGAAGTCAGCGCAACCAGGCCCACCACTACCACGAATACGTTGGACGCCGCGCCGCTGTACTTGCGCATGGACGGTACACGGCGGATGGCGTACATCGGCATCAGGAACAGCAGCACCGCAAGGATCGGGCCGCCGAGCGATTCGATCATGCCGAGGATGCTCGGGTTGAGGGTGGCGACGATCCAGCACACTACCAGCATCAACCCTGCAACCCCCCGGTCCAGGGCCTTGGCGCCCGGGCGCGCGCCGGTCTTGGCGATAATGCCCTTGAGGCCTTCACTGGCACCGATGTAGTGGCCGAGGAACGACTTGGCGATGGCCACGAATGCAATCAGCGGCGCGGCAAACGCGATGGTGGGGTTGCTGAAGTGGTTGGCCAGGTACGACAGGATCGACAGGTTCTGCGCCTTGGCTTCAGCCAGCTGCGCGCTGCTCAGGGTCAGCACACAGCTGAACACGAAGAACAGCACCATCACCACCATCAACAGGTGGGCACGGCGCAGAATCTGCCCGCTGCGCTCATCGGCGTGGTCGCCGTAGCGGCGTTTCTGGTCCACGGCGAAGGCCGAAATGATCGGCGAGTGGTTGAAGGAAAACACCATCACCGGAATGGCCAGCCACAAGGTGTGCAGGAAGGCCGAGGCCGGTGGCACCTGGGTGGCGCTATCGAGGATACCGCCAGTCCAGTGCGGCACCAGGTACAGGCCCAGCAGCGCCAGGGCAACGATGAACGGGTATACCAGCAGGCTCATGACCTTGACCGTGGCCTGCTCGCCGCAGCGCACGATGGCCAGCAGGCCAAGAATCAGCACGAACGACAGCATGGCCCGTGGCGGTGGCTGCAGGTGCAACTGGTGCTCGATGAAGCTGGACACGGTGTTGGTCAGCGCCACGCTGTAGATCAGCAGGATCGGGAAGATGGCGAAGAAGTACAGCACGGTGATCGAGGTGCCCGCAGTGCTGCCGAAATGCTCCTTGACCACCTCGGTGATATCACCACCGGTGCGCCCGGAAAGCACGAAACGGGTCAACCCACGGTGGGCGAAATAGGTCATCGGGAATGCCAGCACGGCCAGGACCAGCAGCGGCCAGAAGCCGCCAAGGCCGGCGTTGATCGGCAGGAAAAGGGTGCCAGCACCGATGGCGGTGCCGAACAGGCCCAGCATCCAGGTGGTGTCGTGCCGCGCCCAGTTACCGAGGGTGGCGGGGGTCGATTCTGCAAAGCGTTGTTCAACGCTTGGGGCCTGCTCATTCATTCCGGGTGAAGCTCCACTCGCAAGACTGCAACAGGCTGAGAATGGCGAAATGGTGCGTTCGCCCAACTCAACCGGAAAAGAGGGGCGCGATTGTGCACGGAAAGGTTGCACTTGCGAAGCCCTTTTCCGAGGGGCGGTTGCACTTGTCTTTACAAGTGGCAGGCATCGCGGGTGTTGCGCGGTGGATGCAGGAGCGGCCTTGCAGCGCGAACGGGGTGCTCAGCACCCCGATGCAGGGTTACTTCTGCACGGCAGCAAACGCCTCGGCTACCCGTTGAAGGTTGGCTGGGCGCAGGCCGGACATGCACACGCGGCCGCTATCGATCAGGTACACGCCAAATTCGTCGCGCAGGCGGCGGACCTGCTCGACGCTGAAGCCGGTGTAGCTGAACATGCCACGCTGGCGCAGGAAGAACTGGAAGTCCTGGCCTGGAAGCAGCACGGCCAGGGCATCGACCAGCGCCTGGCGCATATCCAGAATGCGCTTGCGCATCACTTCGACTTCCTCGGCCCACTGGGCATTCAGGCCGGCATCGCCGAGCACACCAGCCACCAGTTGGGCACCGAAATTGGGCGGGCTGGAATAGTTGCGGCGCACGGTGGCCTTGAGCTGGCCCAGCACGCTCTGTGCGGTGGCCGCGTCGTCGCACACTACTGACAAGCCACCGACCCGCTCGCCATACAGCGAGAAGATTTTCGAGAACGAGTTGCTGACCAGGCACGGTACGCCGGCACGGGCCATTTCGCGGATGGCGTAGGCGTCTTCGACCAGGCCCTCGGCAAAGCCCTGGTAGGCGATGTCGAGGAACGGGATCAACTGGCGGGCCTTGACCACTTCGACCACCTGCTGCCACTGGTTCTGGGCCAGGTCGGCACCGGTCGGGTTATGGCAGCACGGGTGCAGCAGGACCACGCTATTGGCCGGCAGCGCTTGCAGGGTGGCCAGCATGCCCTCGAAGTCGACGCCGCGGGTGGCCTGATCGAAGTACGGGTAGGTGTGCACCTTGAAACCGGCACCCTCGAAGATGGCACGGTGGTTGTCCCAGGTCGGGTTGCTGACCCAGACTTCCGACTGCGGGAAGTAGCGCTTGAGGAAGTCGGCGCCGACCTTCAACGCGCCAGAGCCACCTACGGTCTGCACCGTGGCCACGCGCCCACCCGTCACGGCCGGGTGATCGGCTCCGAACAGCAGCGCCTGAATCGCCTGACGGTAGCTGGCCAGGCCTTCCATAGGCAGGTACAGGGACGCTTCATGGTCCTGGCCGGCGATGCGCTTTTCCACCGCATCCACCGCCGCCAATTGCGGCACCACGCCGGCCTCATCGTAATACAGGCCGATGCTCAGGTTGACCTTGTCGGCGCGCGGGTCGGCCTTGAAAGTTTCCATCAACGAGAGGATCGGGTCGCCGGCATAGGCATCGACATGTTTGAACACAGCGTGCAGCTCCTTGGATCAGGACAGTACGAAAAGTCAGCCCTGAGCATACCCGCACACACGGCTCAGGAACATCCACTAATGTGCAAGGTTGTCTATGCAACATTGCATGGCCAGGGTTTTATGCTGACAGTGATGGCCTAATCGCCGCCAGCTCCCACAGGGAGCGCCTCAGGGCTGACAGGTGTTTGCCACAAGGTATGCAGCGCCTGTTAGAGCGAGCGCCGCCCGCGCGGCGCATCGCGAGCTGCGCTCGCTCCTACGTTTG
>NZ_DKJF01000033.1:28112-32624 GCF_002454615.1 Pseudomonas sp. UBA6699 | reverse complement strand
CTAACAGGCGCTGCCATACCTTGTGGCAAACACCTGTCAGCCCTAAGGCGATCCCTGTGGGAGCCTGGCTTGCCAGCGATGGGCCGCAAAGCGGCCCCGATTTTTGTCAGTTCTGCTCAGCCACGCTTGCCTTGCCCTGGCGCGTCTCGATCTCACCAATCAAGCGCTTGGCCAGCGCCGGGTAGTTCTCGTCGAAATGGTGGCCGCCGGGCAGCTTCATGCGCTCGCCAACAGCCGTGCCATCGGTGCAGCCGCTTTCGTCAGCTTCCTCGACGCCATACACACACACCACCTTGGAGGCAGGCAGCTTGGCCATTTCCGGCCCGGTTGGCGCTTCCTGGCCCTCCTTGCCCAGCCAGCCCTCCACTTCGATCTCGAAACTGCCGCTGCGTGCAAAGGCCAGCAGCATCACGGCGTCGATACGCTGCTGGTCTTCGGCCGGCAGGCGGTTGTAGATCGCCGGCAGTACATCGGCCCCGAATGAATACCCAGCAAGCACGAACCGCTTGGTGCCCCATTTCTGGCGGTAGTGCTGCATCAGTTCGGACAGGTCGGCAGCGCTTTGCTCGGGGGTTTTGTGCTGCCAGTAATAGCGCAGCGTGTCGATGCCGACCACCGGGTAGCCCAGCTTGGCCATTTCGCCAGCGACGTCGCGGTCCAAGTCGCGCCAGCCGCCATCGCCGGAAAGGAACAGGGTGACGGTATCGGTGGTTTGCCCGGCCGGCACCTCGACTACCGGGACTGGCAGCGCGTTGCCATCGCAGCCGAGCAAGGCCTGGGTCAGTTGCGCCTTGAGCACCTGCGGCAGGTGGATGTCGTAATCGCTGATGCTGGTTTCGGCATTGGCCTGGTCACGCACGAAGGCGGCGCTGGCGTCGTCCGGGTTGTCGTTCCAGGCCACGCTCCAGTGGCCATGCGCCGCCGATTTGGGCAACGGCGCCTGGCAGCCGGGCTGCTCGAGGGCAAAGCCTACGGAAATGGCGCGGGCCTTGTCATCGCTCTGCCCGGCCAGCCAGCGCCAGGCCTGGGCGGCACCAGGGCCGATACCGGCGACCACGTCGGGTTTTGCCGGCAATTGCTTCAGGGCCTGGTCCAGCGCCTGTTGCTGCTTGCTGCAATCGTTCGGTGGCAGGATCACCTGCACCAGCTGCGCTTCGCCAGCCTGGGCCAGGTCCAGCAGTTGCTTGTCGCTCAGCGCCTGGTCCTGAGGCACGCCGATGGCCACGCTGACTTTGGGGTGCACGCCTGGCGTCACCCGGGTAATGGGGGTGTCATTGATGCTCATTTGTTCCAGGTGCGCCTCTGGGGCGGGGCGCGTCCACAGCCAGAACGCCAGCCCGCCACCCAGGGCAGCCAGCAACAGGGGAACCAGCAGGTACAGCCAATAGCGTCGGGTCATCAACGTTTCACCAATCCAGTCAGGCCGCCAGCAATGAGGGCGGCAGTGTCGGCCAGTGCCACCAGCGGGTCGAGCCCGGCTGGCACGGCCATGTAGCGGGGTTCCCAGTCCGGTTGGAACTTGTCCTTGAAGCGCCGGAGCCCCTGGAAGTTGTAAAGCTGCTCACCACGGCGGAACACCAGTGAGCCCAGGCGCTGGGTCAATGGCGCGCCACGCCGTGGCTGCAGGCCGGAGAGCGGCACCATACCCAGGCTGAAGCGCCCGTAGTCACGGCTTTTATAGTGCAAGATCAAGCCGATCATCATGTACTCCATGGTCAGCTTGGGGGCCTCGGGGTGGGCGCGCATCAGGTCCAGGCTGGCCAGTTCGTGGCTGTGGGTTTCCAGCAGGTTGGCAAAGGCCACCGGGCGGCCCTGGAAGCGAATCAGGGCAATCCGGAAGTGCTGCAGGTAGTCCGGGCTGAAGCGCCCCAGCGAGAAGCCTTTCTCGCGTACGTTCTTGCCGCCGAGCCAGGCATCGGAGATTTCCTTCAGTTCTGCCAGTGGGGCTTGGCCAGGCTCGTGGATTTCCAGGCTCAGGCCATCGCGTCCGCCGCGGTTCCAGGTATAACGCAGGTCTTTCATTTCCTTGCCCTTGGCTTCGAGGTCGAAGCGGCGCAAGTCGACCCGGGCCTCTTCACCCAGTTTCAGCGCGGTCAGGCCAATGTCCATGTAGAACGGCAGGTTTTCCGCGCGTACCTGGTAGAACACCGGCCGCGCGTGGTGCAGGTCGCACAGGTCGCGGAACTGCCAGATCATCTCGGCCCGTTCCTGGGCCGGGCCGATCGGGTCGTACAGTGCCACCAGGCTACGGCCGCGCCGGGCGTACATGAGGAAGGCATTGTCCCGTGGGTGGAACAGCAAGGCCTTGTCGCCGGTGAGTGCCAGGCCGCCGTCAGGCTGGTCGGAAGCCAGCAGAATGCGGTTGGCACGCTGCAGTTCTCCTTCGTCAGGCAGGTGGATCACCGGTGGTGCGGTGCGCAGCAGCCAGGTCAGTGCCAGGGCCGCCAACAGCAAGGCGCTGCCCATGGCGGCGCGCAGGCCACGGGGGGCGTCGGCGTCGAGGGTGAACTGCCACCACAGCTGATGGCTGTAGGGCACATCCTGGTAGGCGAACAGCAGCAGCCACACCGAGGCCCCGACAACACAGGCACTTGCAACCAGAAATACCGGCGAGAAGGGCAGCTCCATCAACCGGCTGGGGCGGTAGAACGAGCGCCGGAACATGGCGAGCAAGGTGGCAGTAAAGGTCAGCAGGCTGGCCTCTTCCCAGTCGAAGCCTTTGAGCAACGACAGCAGGGCACCGACCAGCAACAATACGATTGTCAGCATCCAGGCGGCCGACAGGCGCCGACGCAGGCCTTGGGCCAGCAGCAGGCACAGCACGCCGATCAGGCTGGCGCCGAAGTGCGATGCATCGATCAGCCGGTGTGGCACCAGAAAGCCCATGTGCTCCAGGCGCGTGTCGATTTCCGGGGTGGCGCCGGAGAACAGCAACACCACACCAGACAGGAACACCAGGATCGACAGGATAGGCGCAGCCAGGCCCGAGGCGGCCTTCATGGCCTGCTGGGCGAACAGCAGGCGCCGGGCTTCGTTGGCCAACAGCAACACGCAGGCCAGCAGCAGCGGCACCACTACGTAGATCAACCGGTACAGCAGCAATGCGGCAGCCAGCGGCGCCGCACCCAGCTGGTTGGCAAAGGCCGCCAGCAGGATCGCCTCGAACACCCCGATCCCGCCCGGTACATGGCTGAGCACACCTGCCGCCAAGGCCAGCAGATACACCAGCACGAACGCGCCGAACGGGGGCGCTTCGGGCAGTAGCAGGTACAGCACGGTAGCGGCAGCTGCCACATCCAGTGCAGTGATCAGCAGTTGCAGGGCAGTCAGGCGGGCATCCGGCAGGCGCAAGGTGCGGCGCCCCAGTTGCACCAGCAGGTTATTGGCCAGTGGCTGTTCGGCAAGGCGCCGACGGTACAAGCCGATGACCAGCAGGGCAGAGGCGACCAGCACCGCACTGGCAATGCCCGCCAACAGGCCCTGGGCCAGGCCAAGTGCGCTGGATGCAGCCCGCAGATCGCTCAAGGTCGCCAGGGCGGCCAGGGGCGGAAGCGCGCAGCCCAGCGACAGGCTGGCAAAAACGGTCATGCGTGCGACCTCGCCAGCGCCCAGCCCATGGCGGGCGTACAAGCGGTAGCGCACCGAGCCGCCCGAGAGCATCGACAGGCCGATGGCGTTGCCGATGGCGAACGCACTGAAACCACCCAGCACCAGGGTAGGTGCCGGCAGCTTCACCCCGGCATAGCGGCTGGCCGACCACTCATAGCCCAGCAGGATCACGAAGCCGACCACCGTCGCGACAAAAGCGCCCAGCAGCGACTGCGCCGGCACACTGAGCATGGCGTCGTGCAAGGCGTAGATGTCCAGCTCGCTGAGCAAGTGGCGGCAAGCGATCAGGGCCATGGTGAACAGCAGCAGGGTTACCGCAAGGCCGATGGGCTGGCGGTAGCGGCTCAGGCGTTCGAGCAACGGCAGGCGCTGTACCGCACCTGGCAGCACCGTGGCGAGCGGTACCTGGGGTTCGGGGTTGTGCGTAGTCATGAATTGCCCCGGGCAAGCAGCGCGAGGTGGAGGAGAGGTGCGGCCAAGTGAAAGTCCCTTTGGAAAACGTATCCGGATATTACTCCGGACAACATGACTTGCAGTCGTCCGGCAGCGTTAAAGATAGTTCATCCAGAGGATGAGCCCTCAACACCGCAGGTTGGGTCGGTAGACCCGGGCATACGAGTGGCAGGAGACAAACACAACAAACCCCGCGCTGCTGTTACACAGGCGGGGTTTGTTCTGACGAATATGGTTGCGGGAGCCGGATTTGAACCGACGACCTTCGGGTTATGAGCCCGACGAGCTACCAGGCTGCTCCATCCCGCGTCAGAGGTGCGCATTCTACAGTTTGCCGGTCTGGTGTCAAGTGTTTTCACGCTCTGGCTCAAGACCTTTTTCAAGCGCAAAGAAAAAGGCCACTGTGTTTACAGTGGCCTTATCTTGAATCTGGTTGCGGGAGCCGGATTT
>NZ_DKJF01000033.1:0-27849 GCF_002454615.1 Pseudomonas sp. UBA6699 | reverse complement strand
ACCAGGCTGCTCCATCCCGCGCCTGTGAGATCTAATTTTACGGATTTGCGCGCTGGTGTCAAGCAATTGTTTTGAAAAAACCTTTTTTGTTCAAACCCTTAGCGCATCACACCTGCATGCGGCTCAGGCGCGGCGGGCCTTTCAGGCCGATTATCGCGTGGGCATGCGGGTCAGCTGTTGAACGGGCGGCCCTATGCGATACTATCTGTATGAATTTACAGTGCTGACGGTCATCCATGTCTTTGCGCAAGATCATCCACGTTGACTGCGATTGCTTCTATGCCGCGATCGAGATGCGTGACGACCCGCGCCTGGCCGGGCGGCCCATGGCAGTGGGCGGCTCGGCAGAGCGCCGTGGTGTGATCGCCACCTGTAATTATGAAGCGCGTGCCTACGGTGTGCGCTCGGCCATGGCATCGCGCCACGCGCTGAAACTGTGCCCGGACTTGTTGATCGTCAAGCCGCGTTTCGAGGCCTATCGCGAAGCCTCGCGGGAAATTCATGCCATCTTTCGTGACTACACCGAGCTGATCGAGCCCTTGTCGTTGGACGAGGCCTACCTGGATGTCAGCGACAGCCAATGGTATTCGGGCAGCGCTACCCGTATTGCCGAGGATATTCGCCGGCGAGTCGCGCGTACCCTGCATATCACCGTGTCGGCGGGGGTGGCGCCAAACAAGTTCCTGGCCAAGATCGCAAGCGACTGGCGCAAGCCCAACGGGCTGTTCGTGATTACCCCCGATGAGGTCGAGGCATTCGTTGCGGCCTTGCCAGTGGCCAGGCTGCACGGCGTGGGCAAAGTCACGGCAGACAAACTGACGCGCCTGGGTATCGAAACCTGCCTGCAACTGCGTGACTGGTCGCGCCTGGCGCTGGTGCGCGAGTTCGGCAGTTTCGGTGAGCGGTTGTGGGGGCTGGCGCGAGGTATTGACGAGCGTGCGGTGCACAACGATAGCCGGCGCCAGTCGGTCAGCGTGGAAAATACCTACGACACCGACCTGCCGGACTTGGCCAGTTGCCTGGCGCGTTTGCCGGAGCTGCTGGAAAGCCTGAACGAACGCATCGCCCGCATGGACAGCAGTTACCGGCCAGAGAAACCCTTCGTCAAGGTCAAGTTCCATGACTTCAGCCAAACCACGCTGGAACAGGCCGGGGCGGGCAGGGACCTGGAAAGTTACCGGCAATTGCTGGGACAGGCGTTCGCCCGCGGTGGCAAGCCGGTGCGTTTGTTGGGGGTAGGGGTAAGGTTGCGCGATCTGCGCGGGGCGCATGAACAGCTGGAGCTGTTTGCGCCTATATAAAGAAGCGGCCTTGCGCCGCGGTGGTCGGCGCAGCAGCCCCGGCAATTCAAGCAGCAAGGCCGAATGCCTGGGGCTGCTGCGCAGCCCATCGCGACGCAAGGCCGCTCCTACAGGGTAATCGCGACGCAAGGCCGCTCCTACAGGGTAATCGCGATAGAGGCCGGGTTATTGCGCCCCCGGGTCAGCCACCAATCGCCCGGTAGCCTTGGTCAGCGACTGCAGAAACTCCTGCTGCAGCTCCGGGTCGTTGCGGGTCAGCTCGATCAGGCTCTGTTCCATTTCGCTGGCTTCTTCTTCAAGGCCCAGCTCGGACAGGCGCTTGACCCGGTGTACCCACTGGCTGACATCGTCATCTTCGAGGTCATCGAAGATCAGCTCATGGGCCTCATGCAGCTTGTTGCGCAGGGTGGCGCTGACCAGCAGGCTGGCGTCGCCACGGACCCCGTTGTCCTCGTCGAGCACTTGCAGGTGCAGGGTGCCGACGTGGTTGAGGTTCTGCTCCGAAAACGGGCTGTCCAGCAGGTTCAGGCGCAGTACGCCGCTACGGTCGGTGGTCAGCTCGTGAGTCATTTTGCCAGCCTTGACCTCGACCAAGCGTTCGCTCCACGGCATGCTGGTGGATTCTTCACGCTGGCTTTTCTGCACTTCGCTGATCCCGGCGAGGTTCTGCTGGGCGCGGCCATTGGACGCTACGTTCATGAACGGGTTGAGGCCGTCCACTCCATAGCTGAGCCAGTCGTGGGTCATGCTTTGCGGCAGGTTGCCCAAAGCGAAGACATTGACCACGTTGGCGCCAACCCCCGCCACAACGGCCACCGCACCCAGCGGGATCTCGTAGATCTCCCGCCAGGGCTGGTAAGGCGTGTAGCGATCATAGCGGCGGGTGACTTCGAACTCGGTCACTTCGAAACGCTTTTGCTCATGCACGCGCACACGCCGTTGCGGCAGTTCCATCACCTTCGGCTCGCCGACATCGATCTGCAGGGTGTGGGCGAGCAGCTTGCGCTCCACGCGCTCCTCATGGTCGCTGCGCTGGGACATCTGGTTGGCGCAGCCGCTGACGAGCAGGGCGCCGCACAGTGCAGCGCCCCCCCGGGTAAAGGTACTTCGCTTGAACATGATTACTCGTGCATTGGTTATCAGCGGCGAACGCGGGCCTGCAGGAAGGTCAGCACTTCATTGAGCGGCAACGGCTGGGCGTCCTGCTCGGTGCGGTGCTTGTACTCCAGGTTGCCTTCGGCCAGGCCGCGATCGCTGACCACGATGCGGTGCGGGATGCCGATCAGCTCCATGTCGGCGAACTTGATGCCGGGGCTGGTCTTCTTGTCACGGTCGTCCAGCAGTACTTCAAAGCCGGCGGCGGTCAGTTCGGCGTACAGCTTGTCGGTTGCCTCGCGAACCGCTTCGGTTTCGTAGCGCAGCGGTACCAGGGCGATCTGGAACGGGGCCAGGGCGTCGTTCCAGATGATGCCTTTGTCGTCGTAGCTCTGCTCGATGGCGGCTGCCACCACGCGCGATACACCGATGCCGTAGCAACCCATCGACAGCACGACCGGCTTGCCGTTCTCGCCCAGCACCTGGCACTTCAGCGCCTCGCTGTACTTGGTGCCCAGCTGGAAGATATGCCCGACTTCGATGCCACGCTTGATGATCAGGGTGCCTTGGCCGTCCGGGCTCGGGTCGCCTTCAACCACATTGCGCAGGTCGGCTACCTGTGGCACTGGCAGGTCGCGCTCCCAGTTCACGCCGAAATAGTGCTTGTCATCGATGTTGGCACCAATACCGAAGTCGCTCATCAGCGCCACCGAGCGGTCGATGATGCATTCCAGCGGCAGGTTCAGTGGGCCCAGCGAGCCGGCGCCGGCACCGATCGCCTCGCGCAGTTCGGCTTCGGTGGCCATTACCAGCGGGTCGGCAACCTGCTCCAGCTTGGTGGCCTTGATTTCGTTCAGCTCGTGGTCGCCACGAACGATCAGGGCCACCAGCTTGCCCTCTTCGGCGCCGCGCACGATCAGGGTCTTGACGGTTTTCTCTATCGGCAGGCCGAAGTTTTCCACCAGCTGGGCAATGGTCTTGGCGTTTGGCGTATCGACCAGGCGCAGCTCTTCAGTAGGCGCAGGGCGCACGGTTTCCCGTGGGATGGCCTCGGCCTTTTCGATGTTGGCGGCGTAGTCGGAGCTGTCGCTGAAGATCACGTCGTCTTCGCCAGACTCGGCCAGTACGTGGAATTCATGCGAGTAGCTGCCGCCGATCGAGCCGGTGTCGGCCTGCACAGGGCGGAAGTCCAGGCCCAGGCGCGTGAATATGTTGCTGTAGGCCTGGTGCATGCGGTCATAGGTTTCCTGCAAGGAAGCCTGGTCGGCATGGAACGAGTAGGCGTCTTTCATGATGAACTCGCGGCCACGCATCAGGCCGAAGCGCGGGCGGATTTCATCGCGGAATTTGGTCTGGATCTGGTACATGTTGAGCGGCAGCTGTTTATAGCTGGACAGCTCGTTACGGGCCAGGTCGGTGATCACTTCTTCGTGGGTTGGGCCGACACAGAAGTCACGCTGATGGCGGTCTTTGAGGCGCAGCAGTTCCGGGCCGTATTGTTCCCAGCGGCCGGACTCCTGCCACAGCTCGGCGGGCTGGATGCTTGGCATCAGCACTTCGAGGGCACCGGCGGCGTTCATTTCCTCACGTACCACGGCCTCGACCTTACGCATTACCCGCAGGCCCATCGGCAGCCAGGTGTACAGGCCGGAGGCCAGTTTGCGGATCATGCCGGCACGCAGCATGAGCTGATGGCTGATGACCACTGCATCGGCAGGGGTTTCTTTCTGGGTGGCGAGCAAATATTGACTGGTGCGCATGGTTAGCCGTGTCGATTGCCTAAGACGTTGAAATAGCCCCGCATTGTACGGGGGTGAAACGAAGGCGTACAGGATGCCCCAGGGCGTGACGCTTGTCAGCCAAGAAAAAGCCCGGCGAGGTCGCCGGGCTTTTCAGGTGCGGGGCACTGCAAGCCAGGCTTACAGGATGCTCAGCGGGTACTCCACGATCAGGCGCAGTTCGTCGATCGAAGGCGAACCGTAGTAAACGCCATCGGCCGAACGGTAGGTGGCTTGACGGACGCGGAAGCTCAGGTCTTTGGCCGGGCCGCTCTGCATCACGTACTTGACGTCGATGTCGCGTTCCCATTCCTTGCCGCTGTCGGTGGTGCGGGTGGTTGCACCGGTACCACGTACATAGCGGGTCATGAAGCTCAGGCCGGGTACGCCGAACTCAGCGAAGTTCAGGTCGTAGCGAGCCTGCCAGGATTTTTCGTCTTCGGCGTTGAAGTCGGAACGGGCCACGGAGTTGGCCAGGAAGACCGTGCCGCCACCGTCTACACCGTAGGCGTAGTCGCCGTCACCGGTGACCTTCTGGTAGGCCAGGGTGAAGGTGTGGGCGCCGACGTTGTACGCGGCCGAGAGGCTGGCCGCGATGTTGTCCAGTTCGTTGCTGCCGTCGGACTTGCTGACGAATGCACCGGTCAGGTTGTTGCCGATGGACTTGGTGTCATAGATGTTGAAGTCGAACACCAGGCCTTGCTTGTCGCTGATCGGCAGCGCCCAGTTGATATTGCCGTACCACTTGCGGAAGTGGTCTTCGACGCGCGAGTAGTAAACGCTGGTGCTGAGGTTGTCGGAGAGGGCGTAGGTGCCACCAAAGACATTGGCCTCGGTCAGCCGCAGGCTGTCGTGGTAGGTCTGAGCCTGGGCGTTCAGTGCGGTGAAGTGACCGGCGTGCAGGGTGAGGCCGGCAATTTCGTTGCTGGTGATCAGACCACCTTCGGCAACTTCTGGCAGCAAGCGGCTGTCGTCGGTTGCGAATACTGGCAGTGCGGTGAACTGGTCGCCCCACTTCAGTACGGTGTTGGAGATGCGCATTTTCACAGCGCCGCCCGCTTCCGAGTAGTCATCCTGCGAGCGACCGTCCGAGCCAGTCGGGAACAGGCCGGTGCCGGCGCGGCCGCGGCCGCTGTCCAGCTTCAGGCCGAGCATGCCGATGGCGTCGACGCCGAAGCCTACGGTGCCTTGGGTGAAGCCGGATTCGAAGGTGCCCAGGAAGCCAAGGCCGGTTTCTTCCACGCGGCTCTGGCTGCCAGGCGCGTTGTTGCGGAAGTCACGGCTGAAATACAGCATGCGGGTCTTGACGTTCAGCTTGCTGTCTTCGATGAAACCTTTGGACTCATCTTGTGCGGAGGCCATTGCCAACTGCGAGGTCCCTGCCGTAACGGCCAGGGCGATCATGCTCCACTTCATCACGCGCATCGTGATTTGCTCCTTTGGTTTTTAGGAAGAGTACCGCTGCGTCCAAGTGTTTTAGTTATATGGAGCAGCTCTTTCTTGTTATGTCGGCGAAAATGTATAGCACGCTGACTGTTCTTGGCGATATGGCGATAGAGACTCTTTACGGAACTTTTCCACCATGTCGCGCTCAGGTATTTCCATGTCGCAAATCACGCCCCAATTTAGGGCCGTATAACCCCAGCGCTGCTTCTTTAGCCGCCATGAATCGGTAACTACCGACGCCAGCTGAAGAAACTCCCTGGTAACCAATGCCGCTGTTGTTATTTGTCGCGTACACCTGCCATTGCAGATGCCGTGCCGACTTGGCGTGAAAGGAATGCAACAAGCGTGCTCAAAATTCGCAACAGTTCATGAAATTTTCACAAAACCCCCTACCGAGGGTCGGAAAGTGCCGTAAACACGGGGTCGAGCGCCGTTTAGGTATTGTTGAGTTCGAGAATCATTAAAATTTAAAGCGCGCTCATAAAAGTCAATGTGTTACCGCCATTTGTTCATCCAGAGTCGTTTTTGGGGTGGCAGGTGCGGGAGGGGTGGGTAGATGGCCTCATTTTGGTGCGAAAAGTAGCGCTGTGTTACCGGGATTGTGCAGGGTATTCTTGCCACCCATGTTTTCCGCGCCATGCGGGTCGTTTTGTCTTAAGGAGATATGCCGTGTTCGTCCTCGATTCGCGTCTGCAGCAGGATTCCCTGGTGCTGGGGGAGCTTGCGCTGTGCCAGCTGCTGCTGAGCAAGGATGCCAATTACCCGTGGTTCATCCTGGTGCCCAAGCGTGCTGAGGTGAGTGAGTTGTTCGATTTGGATGTGCACGAGCAGCAGCAACTGTGGCAGGAGACCACCCTGTTGGCAGAAGCGTTGAAGGCCAGCTACGGCGCCGACAAGATGAACGTGGCAACCTTGGGCAATGTGGTAAGCCAGTTGCACATGCACGTGATCGTGCGCCGCCGTGACGACGCTGCCTGGCCCGCCCCGGTCTGGGGCAAGTGCCCGCCAGTGGCCTATACCGATGCCCAACTGCAGGCGGTACGCCAGCGTGTGCGCGACCTGGGGCTGGCCGGTTATCAGGAGGCCTGACATGTCACTGGAAATGCGCATGATCGAACTGGAAACCCGCCAGGCGTTCCAGGATGACACCCTCCAGGCATTGAATGATGTGGTGGTAGAGCAGGCGAAGGTGATCGAGCGCCTGCAGCTGCAGGTGACCGAGCTGATAAAGCGTCATGAAGAGATGGTGGGGCAATTCGGTAGCGAAGGGGACGAGGCGCCGCCGCCGCATTATTGATGCGCTGATCACTGTTCTGATCGGGTGCAGGGGCCCCCACAGGGCGGTAGTCAGGCCTGTGGGGGCATTCGTGCTGGGGCTGGCGGTATCAGCGGCGGGTCACGGCCACCACATCCTCGGCCTGCAGGCCTTTGTCGCGGTGCATCACCGAGAATTCCACGCGCTGGCCTTCGACGAGGATGCGGTGACCCTCCCCGCGAATGGCGCGAAAGTGCACGAAGATATCATCACCCGAATCACGGGAAATGAAGCCAAAGCCTTTGGACGTATTGAACCACTTCACGGTGCCGGTATCGCGGTTAACGGTATCTGGGGCGGTGTGCTGGCTGTTGCGTGGCTTGCGCGGGCTGCGCGCAAAGCCCACGGCCAGGTGCAGGGCGACGGCCAGCGTGGCGCAGACCAGTGCTGCCAGGTTGCCCATTTCCGGGCGGGCCAGCAGCGTCAGGGTCTGTAGCACCACGGCAACTACCAGCAAGGCGCAGGCCAGGTGCTGCAGTTGCTGGCGCGCGCCTCGGTAATACAGGGGCACGACTGGCGCCAGGACCAGGTTGAGCAGGCCAAGCAGTGCCAGGTAGACCGCGTCGGGTTGCAGGAGGAAGGGGGTTGCTTCGGTTTTCAGGCTGGGTATGAGCGATAGCAGCAAAGCTGCCACGCCCGTCACCAGATGGACGATCTTGAACATGGGGTTGGCTCACAGTTGATAAGGCCGATCACAGGAAGAGCGGGCAGCACGGTGCGCATGAGGTGTAGAGCGCAAACACGTGGCAGGCCAGCCTATGCACCCGGCAATAACAGTCCGCACGGGTGGCACGCTGCCTATTTAACAGTAAAGCCGCAGGCTACTCAAACCGCAGGCCGCCCGGCGGGCGATGTGTTGCGCCATGTCACATGCGACAGGCGCCAAGTATTGCTACAGTGGTCGTCGCCCGCTTGAGTCTCAAGCCTTATGCAAAGGGGAACTTCATGGCAATCGATATCGGTATCAGTGAAGAAGATCGCAAATCCATCGTTGATGGGCTGTCCCGCTTGTTGTCGGATACCTACGTGCTGTATCTGAAAACCCATAACTTTCACTGGAACGTCACAGGGCCGTCGTTCCGCACCCTGCACCTGATGTTCGAAGAGCAGTACAACGAATTGGCGCTGGCGGTGGATTCCATCGCCGAGCGCATCCGGGCCCTGGGCTTCCCGGCGCCGGGGTCGTACGCATTCTATGCCCGGCACTCGTCCATCAAGGAGGAGGAAGGGGTACCCGCTGCGGAAGAGATGATCCGCCAGTTGGTGCAAGGGCAGGAGGCTGTGGTGCGCACGGCGCGCAGTATTTTCCCGGTAGTCGACAAGGTCAGTGACGAGCCGACAGCCGACCTGCTGACCCAGCGCATGCAGGTGCACGAGAAGACCGCGTGGATGCTGCGGGTTTTGCTCGACGGCAAATAATTACCCAGGCTGTCACATAACCCTGTGGGAGATAACACAGCCCTACGGGCTGCGCTGTCGCGCAGAGAACTCGATTCATAAGCACGATGCGGACCCTGTGGGAGCGGGCGTGCCCGCGAAGAATCCAGCGCGGTGGCTGGCACCGGCTACGCCGGTGTTCGCGGGCTCGCCCGCTCACACATGGGCCGCGTCGTGCATGACAATCAGTGTTTGTGCAGGAACACTTTGCCGCTGCTTTAACCGCGCCCATCAGCGCTTCATAGGCCACCTGGTACCTGTGACGAGGAAGTGTGGCGCATGATGCAAGCGAGCAAGCGTGTAAATGGCCAGGGGCGTTGGCCGGGGAAACCGTGCATCGATCCGTTCAAGGCGGATTTCGACATGTTGCAGATCCAGCCGGTGTCGCGCTCCGTGCGCCTCAACGGCTTTTCCACGTGCCTGCGCCTGGAGGCCGTCTACTGGCAGATCCTCGAGCGCATTGCCGCCGCCAACCGTTGCTCGGTCAGTGCGGTGCTGTCCTACGTTGACCGCGAGATCCACCTGCGCCAGGGTGGCGTGCGCAACTTCAGCGGCCTGATCCGGGTTATCTGCGTGGCGTGGCTGCAGAACCCGCCAAGTGCGCGCTGATCGCCAGGGCAATCGCATGAACGCCTGCCGATTTGAATGAGTCCTTTCCCAGCGGGCATCCTGAGCGCCTCTCTACTCAGGATGCCCTGCAATGTCGCATCACATACCAATCTCCGATGTTCTGGTCGCCATCAATGATCCCCGTCAGCAGGGCAAGATTCGTCACGACCTGGTCGAAACACTGGTCGTGGCTATCTGCGGCGTGCTTGCCGGCGCTGACACCTTCATCGAAATCGAACTCTGGGCTGAGCAGCGGCTGGACTGGTTCCGCCGTATTCTGAAACTACCCCACGGCATTCCCTCACACGACACCTTTGGACGGCTATTCAGCCTGATCGATCCAGAGGAGTTCGAGCAGGCCTTCCGCTGTTGGGTTGCGGCGATCCTACCGGCCCTTTCTCCGCAAGTGGTTGCCCTAGACGGCAAGACCAGTCGCCGCTCCGGCAAGAAAAACACGGCCCCGTTGCACCTGGTCAGCGCTTTTGCGGCTGATTCAGGGCTGATTCTCGGGCAGAGGGCGACCTCCCAGAAGTCCAACGAGAAGACCGCCATTCCTGAGCTGCTGGCCACACTGGCGCTTGAGGGCTGCACCGTGACGATCGATGCCATGGGTACCCAGCCGGACATTGCACAGGCCATTCTCGATCGCGGGGCGCACTATCTGCTGGCCATCAAGGGAAACCAGCCGAAGCTGGCCGAAGCGATCGATGACTTCGCTGACACCTTTTTGGACGGCGATCCTGCCCGGGTACCCCATGCGCACTTCGAGCATGTCGAGAAGGACCATGGCCGGCTGGAGGTTCGTCGCTGCCATGTTTTCGACCAACTCCAGTGCCTGCCACAGCCAGAACGCTGGCCAGGACTGCGCACTTTCGTGATGCTGGAGTCCGAGCGGACTGTGGGCAACCAGACCAGCCTGGAGCGCCGTTACTACATCAGCAGTCTTGCTCCGGATGCAGAGCGCATCGCACATGCCATCAGGGCGCACTGGGGCGTGGAGAACCGCGTCCACTGGTGCATGGATGTCATTTTTGGTGACGATCAGATGCGGATCCGAACCGGGCATGCTGCCCACAACATGGCCGTTCTCAAGCAACTTACATTGAATTTGATCCGGTTGGATCCGGTCAAGCGCAAGGGTGGCATCAAGGCACGAAGGCTGATTGCTGCAACCTCTGATGATTATCGGGCTGAACTATTAGGTCTCAGGTGAGCTTCATGCGATTGCCTTGCGCTGATCGCCTGGCGGGCTGCGCAGTGCTTGCTAACCATATATAATCCCGCTTTTTGCTGCCCCCGCAGCCAGCGTTTTGGTTGACGAGAGACACCCATGCCCCTGTATGACTATCAATGTGCATCCTGCGAGCACCGTATGGAAGTGCTGCAGAAGGTCAGCGCCGCGCCGCTGACCGATTGCCCGGCCTGCCAGGCGCCAGCGCTGAAGAAGCTGCTGTCGGTCCCAGGCTTCCGCCTGAGCGGTACTGGTTGGTACGAAACCGACTTCAAGACCGGGGCGAAAAAGAATCTGGCAGGCGGCGACAAGGCCGACTGAGTTGAATGCTGTGACCGGGTCTTGCAGTATTAGCCCTCCGGGCGGCCAAGGCCTCCACCGAATACACGAATCACGAGAAGCGAAACCACCATCATGATGCGCAGCCATTATTGCGGCCAACTGAACGAGAGCCTGGACGGCCAGGAAGTCACCCTTTGCGGCTGGGTCCATCGGCGCCGCGACCACGGCGGGGTGATCTTCCTCGACATCCGTGACCGCGAAGGCATGGCCCAGGTCGTGTTCGACCCGGATCGCGCCGAAACTTTCGCCGCTGCCGACCGCGTGCGCAGCGAATACGTCGTGCAGCTGACCGGTAAGGTTCGCAAGCGCCCTGAGGGTGCAGTGAATGCCAACATGGCGTCCGGTGCCATCGAAATCCTCGGCTACCAGCTGACCGTGCTCAACGAAGCAGAAACGCCACCGTTCCCGCTGAACGAGTACTCCGACGTCGGCGAAGAAACCCGCCTGCGCTACCGCTTCATCGACCTGCGTCGCCCGGAAATGGCCGACAAGCTGCGCCTGCGCTCGCGCATCACCAGCAGCATCCGTCGCTTCCTTGACGAAAATGGCTTCCTCGACGTCGAAACCCCAATCCTCACCCGTGCAACCCCGGAAGGCGCGCGCGACTACCTGGTGCCTAGCCGTACCCACGCCGGTAGCTTCTTCGCCCTGCCGCAGTCGCCACAGCTGTTCAAGCAGTTGCTGATGGTGGCCGGCTTCGACCGTTACTACCAGATCGCCAAGTGCTTCCGTGACGAAGACCTGCGTGCCGACCGCCAGCCGGAATTCACCCAGATCGACATCGAGACCAGCTTCCTCGATGAAAACGAGATCATGGGCCTGACCGAAAGCATGATCCGCAAGCTGTTCAAGGAAGTGCTCGACCTGGAATTCGGCGAATTCCCGCACATGACCTTCGAAGAAGCCATGCGCCGCTACGGTTCCGACAAGCCAGACCTGCGTAACCCGCTGGAACTGGTTGACGTTGCCGACCAGCTCAAGGATGTCGACTTCAAGGTGTTCGCCGGCCCGGCCAACGATCCGAAGTGCCGTGTAACCGCCCTGCGCCTGCCAGGCGGCGCCAGCATGCCGCGCAGCAAGATCGACGAGTACACCAAGTTCGTCGGCATCTACGGTGCCAAGGGCCTGGCCTACATCAAGGTCAACGAGCGCGCCAAGGGTGTCGAAGGCCTGCAGTCGCCGATCGTCAAGAACATCCCCGAGGCTAACCTCAACACCATCCTCGACCGCGTTGGCGCCGTAGACGGCGACATCGTGTTCTTCGGTGCCGACAAGTTCAAGGTGGTCAGCGAAGCGCTGGGCGCGCTGCGTATCCGCCTGGGCCACGACTTCGAGCTGCTGACCTGCGAGTGGGCACCGATGTGGGTCGTCGACTTCCCGATGTTCGAAGAGAACGAAGACGGCAGCTTCACCGCGCTGCACCACCCGTTCACCGCGCCGAAGTGCACCCCGCAGGAGCTCGAGGCCAGCCCGGCTACCGCGCTGTCGCGTGCCTACGACATGGTGCTGAACGGTACCGAGCTGGGTGGCGGTTCGATCCGTATCCATCGCAAAGAGATGCAGCAGGCCGTGTTCCGCCTGCTGGGTATCGAAGCCGAAGAACAGGAAGAGAAATTCGGCTTCCTGCTCGACGCCCTGAAGTTCGGTGCACCGCCTCACGGTGGCCTGGCCTTCGGCCTGGACCGCCTGGTCATGCTGATGACTGGCGCCCAGTCGATTCGTGAAGTGATTGCCTTCCCGAAAACCCAGAGCGCCGCGTGTGTCATGACCCAGGCCCCTGGCCTGGTCGACGCCAAGGCCCTGCGCGAGCTGCACATCCGACTGCGTGAACAGACCAAGGTCGAATAAGCAGTCCCGGGCGCATCCACATGGATGCGCCTTTGCGTTTCGGCGCAGGCATTTTCCCGTCCCGCCCCGTCATGGGGCGGGGCTGTTTGTGATTCAAGGAAAACGGAGTCGTTATGGCTGGTCATTCCAAGTGGGCGAACATCAAGCACCGCAAAGAGCGCCAGGATGCCAAGAGAGGCAAGGTCTTCACCAAGTGGATCCGCGAACTGACGGTCGCTGCCAAGCAGGGCGGCCCTGACCCGGCATCCAACCCGCGCCTGCGCCTGGCGCTGGACAAGGCCCTGGGCGCCAACATGAGCCGCGACATCATCGACCGCGCCGTGGCCCGTGGTGCGGGCACCAACGAAAGCGACAACGTCGAAGAGCTCAGCTACGAAGGTTACGGCCCGGGTGGCGTGGCGATCATGGTCGAAGCCATGACCGATAACCGCAACCGGACCGCCGCCGCCGTGCGCCATGCCTTTACCAAGTGTGGCGGCAACCTCGGTACCGATGGCTCGGTGGCCTACCTGTTCGAGCGCAAGGGGCAGCTCAGCTTTGCGCCGGGCGTGGACGAAGACGCGTTGATGGAAGCGGCGATGGAGGCCGATGCCGACGACGTTGTAGCCAACGAGGACGGTTCGTTCGAGGTATTCACCTCGTTCAACAGTTTCTATGCCGTGCGTAACGCCCTCGAAGAGGCCGGCTTCAAGGCCGCTGACGCGGAAATCGTCATGCAGCCGACCACCAGTGCCGAACTTGACCACGAGGGTGCCGAGAAGGTGCTCAAGCTGATCGACATGCTCGAAGACCTGGATGACGTGCAGAACGTCTACTCCAACGCCCAGATTTCCGACGAGATCATGGAAAACCTCGGCTAAGGTCTGCAGACTCGCCGAGTCAAGGCTGCTATTGGGGCTGCTGTGCAGCCCATCGCCGGCAAGCCAGCTCCCACAGGTACCGCGCTTTTCTTGAAGCTTGTGCTGTACCTGTGGGGGCTGGCTTGCCGGCGATGGGCCGCGCAGCGGCCCCTATGGTCTTGCAACCTTAGTTTTTTACGACAGGCACTATGACTCTGATTCTAGGTATCGACCCCGGCTCGCGAATCACCGGCTACGGCGTCGTCCGCCAGACCGCCCGTGGTTGCCAGTACGTGGCGTCGGGTTGTATCCGCACCGGCAGCGGCGAGCTGCACGAGCGGCTGCAGATCGTTTTTCGTGGTGTCAGTGAAATCATCACCCAGCACGGCCCGGTAACCATGGGTATCGAGCGGGTGTTCATGGCCCGCAACGCCGACTCGGCGCTGAAGCTCGGCCAGGCGCGCGGCGCCGCTATCGTTGCCGCTGCCGAAGCCGGCCTGGAAATCGCTGAATACAGCGCCACTCAGGTCAAGCAAGCCGTAGCCGGCACCGGTGGGGCTAATAAGGAACAGGTGATGATGATGGTCATGCACCTGCTGAAACTGACGCAAAAGCCGCAGATCGATGCCTCCGATGCGCTGGCCATTGCCCTGTGCCATGCCCATACCCGCTCCAGCCTGGTGCCCCATGGCCTGGCCACCGCACGGCGACGCGGCGGGCGCTTGCGTCTTTGAGCGCTTCATGCGCAGATACAAAATTTGTCCGGGTGAAGCATTCACCCGCCGCATTTGCTGATAGGGTTGAGCGGTCGTTGACCGGCTCCCCGAGAGGAAGGATCGGAACGTGATTGGACGTTTGCGCGGCACCCTGGCGGAAAAACAGCCGCCGCACCTGATTATCGACGTCAATGGCGTGGGCTACGAGCTCGAAGTGCCCATGACCACGCTGTACCGTCTGCCCAAAGTGGGCGAAACCGTCACTGTGCATACCCATCTGGTGGTGCGCGAAGACGCCCACCTGCTCTATGGTTTTGCCGAAAAGCGCGAGCGCGAGCTGTTCCGCGAGTTGATCCGCCTGAACGGCGTAGGGCCCAAGCTGGCCCTGGCGTTGATGTCCGGGCTGGAGGTCGACGAGCTGGTACGTTGCGTGCAGGCCCAGGATACTTCGGCCCTGGTACGCGTGCCGGGGGTCGGCAAGAAAACCGCCGAACGCCTGCTGGTCGAACTCAAGGACCGCTTCAAGGCCTGGGAAACCTCGCCGGCCATGTATACCCTGGTGTCGGATGGGCCGTTGCCGGCCGCCAGCGCATCAAGCGCCGAGGCCGATGCAGTCAGTGCCCTGGTCTCGCTGGGCTACAAGCCGCAGGAAGCCAGCAAGGCGATTGCCGCAATCAAGGACAAGGCCGGCTTGAGCAGTGAAGAACTGATACGCCGCAGCCTGAAAGGGATGATTGCCAAGTGATCGAAGCCGACCGCCTGATCGCCGCCAGTGGCCGCGACCGTGAAGAAGTCCAGGACCGTGCGATCCGGCCGCTGAGCCTGAGCGAGTACATCGGTCAGCCGGTGGTGCGCGAGCAGATGTCGTTGTTCATCCAGGCTGCTCGCGGGCGCAGCGAGTCGCTCGACCACACGCTGATCTTCGGCCCCCCAGGCTTGGGCAAGACCACCCTGGCCAACATCATCGCCCATGAAATGGGCGTTTCGGTGAAGAGCACCTCTGGGCCGATTCTGGAGCGCCCGGGTGATCTGGCGGCCATGCTGACCAACCTCGAACCGCACGACGTGCTGTTCATCGACGAGATCCACCGGTTGTCGCCGGTTGTCGAAGAGGTGCTGTACCCGGCCATGGAAGACTTCCAGCTCGACATCATGATCGGCGAAGGGCCAGCGGCCCGTTCGATCAAGCTCGACCTGCCGCCGTTCACCCTCGTCGGTGCAACTACCCGTGCCGGGATGCTCACCAACCCGTTGCGTGACCGCTTCGGCATCGTCCAGCGCCTGGAGTTCTATAGCGACAAGGACCTGGCCACCATCGTCAGCCGCTCGGCCAATATTCTTGGCCTGGCCATCGAGGACCTGGGTGCCTACGAAATTGCCCGCCGCGCCCGTGGCACGCCACGAATCGCCAACCGCCTGCTGCGCCGCGTGCGTGACTACGCCGAGGTGCGCGGCAAGGGCCAGATCACCAAGGCCGTGGCTGACATGGCGTTGAACCTGCTGGACGTCGACGAGCGCGGTTTTGATCATTCCGACCGTCGCCTGTTGCTGACCATGATCGAGAAGTTCGATGGCGGCCCGGTGGGCGTCGACAACCTGGCGGCGGCCATCAGCGAAGAGCGCCATACCATCGAAGACGTACTCGAGCCCTACCTGATTCAACAGGGTTACATCATGCGCACGCCGCGTGGCCGCGTCGTCACACGGCATGCCTACCTGCACTTCGGTCTGAATATTCCAGGGCGCCTGGGGGAGGGCGCAGATTATTCGGAACCGGGCGATGAATGACAGATCGAAACCGACTTTTCGTGGTCCTACCGCAGGCACGCCGAATGGTTGCTGGCAATAAGACATTAATGACGAAAAAACAGTTGCCACAGCGGATTGGCAAGCCGAGGAGTAAGCACTAGAGTATGCGCGCGCAAAATGGCCTGGAACCGTTCGTACACCGTTGTCGCGTCTATTACGAGGATACCGATGCCGGTGGCGTGGTGTATTACGTCAACTACCTGAAATTCATGGAGCGCGCGCGCACCGAACGCCTGCGGCACCTGGGGTTCTCCCAGTCGCAACTGGCCGAAGACAATCTGCTGTTCGTGGTCCATTCCAGCGAAGCGCGCTACCACGCGCCGGCGCGGCTGGACGACCAACTGCGGGTCACCGCGCAAGTACTTGAACTCAATCGCGCCAGCCTGCGTTTCGTCCAGCAGGTTTGGCGCGAAAACGATGAAACGCTGCTCTGCGAGGGGCAGTTCCTGGTGGCCGCAGTGCGTGCTGACACTTTCAAACCCCGAGCCATACCCCCCCAGCTGCGCGACGCTTTTGCGGCGGACGGCTCGGGTAATCAATCGAACGCAGGAGAATAAGCGTGGAAGCTAACGTCGTCGACCATACCTCCATGTGGAGTCTGGTCAGCAATGCCAGCGTGGTGGTTCAGCTGGTAATGCTGACCCTGGTGGCCGCCTCGGTCACCTCATGGATCATGATCTTCCAGCGCAGCGCCATGCTGCGCGCCGGTCGTCGTGCGCTGGATGCCTTCGAAGAGCGCTTCTGGTCGGGCATCGACCTGTCCAAGCTGTACCGTCAGGCAGGCAGCAACCCAGACCCGGATTCAGGCGTGGAGCAAGTATTCCGTGCTGGCTTCAAAGAGTTCTCGCGCCTGCGCCAGCAGCCGGGTGTAGACCCGGATGCGGTCATGGAAGGCGTGGGCCGTGCCATGCGCGTGGCCATCTCGCGCGAAGAAGAAAAGCTCGAGCAGAGCCTGCCGTTCCTGGCCACCGTCGGTTCCACCAGCCCGTACATCGGCCTGTTCGGTACCGTATGGGGCATCATGAACTCCTTCCGCGGCCTGGCCAGCGCCCAGCAAGCGACCCTGGCCACCGTTGCCCCGGGTATCGCCGAAGCCCTGGTGGCTACGGCCATCGGCCTGTTCGCGGCCATTCCGGCGGTCATTGCCTACAACCGTTTTGCCGCGCGCAGCGAAGTGCTGATCGGCCGTTACTACACCTTCGCCGACGAGTTCCAGGCGATCCTGCACCGTAAAGTGCACACCAGCGAAGAGTAATCAGGTAGAAGCCCATGGCCCGAGTTCGCCACAAACGCAAGCCCGTTGCCGAGATGAACGTGGTGCCCTACATCGATGTGATGCTGGTGCTGCTGGTCATCTTCATGGTGACGGCGCCCATGCTCAACCAGGGCGTGAAGGTCGACCTGCCCAAGGTTTCCAGCGAAGCCTTGCCGCAGGACAACAACGTCCAGATCCTCACCATCTCCATCAAGGCCGACAAGACCTATTACTGGAACCTCGGCAGCGAAGTCGATACCGACAAGCAGATGGACAAGGCCATGACCCTGCCGGCCATGACCGATGCCGTGACCAAGATCATTGCCGCCGGCCGTGACCAGGGCAAGCAGACCCAGGTATTCATTCGGGGTGACAAGGCGGTCGACTATGGCGCGGTCATGGGTGCCATGGGCGGGTTGCAGAAGGCCGGTGTCGGTAACGTTGGCCTGATTACCGAGGCGCCCTGATGCAACAGCGAGAGCCATCCGCCTCGGAAAGCTACTTCTGGCCCAGTGTCTGGGCCATCGGTCTGCATGTGCTGGTGTTCGGCTTGCTGTTCGTCAGTTTTGCCATGACGCCTGAGCTGCCGCCTTCCAAGCCAATCGTCCAGGCTACCCTGTACCAGCTCAAGTCCAAGAGCCAGGCGACCACCCAGACCAACCAGAAGATTGCCGGGGAAGCGAAGAAAACCGCGTCGCGCCAGACTGAAGTCGAGCAGCTGGAGCAGAAGAAGGTCGAGCAGGAGGCCATCAAGGCTGCGGAACAAAAGAAAGCCGACGCCGCTCAAAAGGCCGAAGAGGCTCGCGAAGCCGCCGAGGCGAAAAAAGCCGAGGACGCGGCCAAGGCCGCCGAAGCCGCCAAGGCCAAGCAAGCCGCCGAAGCCAAGAAGGCCGACGAAGCGAAGAAAGCCGCCGAGAAGCAGCAGGCTGACATCGCCAAGAAGAAGGCCGAGGACGAAGCGAAGAAAAAAGCCGAAGAAGAGGCCAAGAAAGCGGCCGCTGAAGAGGCGAAGAAACAAGCCGCCGAGGACGCCAAGAAAAAGGCAGCCGAAGAGGCCAAGAAGAAAGCAGCCGAGGACGCCAAAAAGAAAGCGGCGGCCGAGGACGCGAAGAAGAAGGCAGCTGAAGAGGCCAAGAAGAAGGCCGCTGCAGACGCCCAGAAGAAAAAGGCACAGGAAGCGGCTCGCAAGGCGGCAGAAGACAAGAAAGCCCAGGCCCTGGCCGAGCTGTTGTCCGATACCACCGAGCGGCAGCAGGCCCTGGCTGACGAGCAAGGTGACCAGGTGGCCGGCGATTTCGACGACCTGATCCGCATGCGCGCGGCCGAGGGTTGGGCGCGTCCGCCTTCCGCGCGCAAGGGCATGACGGTGACCCTGCAGGTAAGCATGTTGCCGGACGGTACCGTTACCAGTGTCAGCGTGGTCCGTTCCAGTGGTGACGGCCCGTTCGACAGTTCGGCGGTGGCTGCGGTCAAGAACATTGGTCGTTTGACCGAGATGCAGGGTATGAAGCCGAGCGATTTCAACCGTTATCGTTCGTTCAAGATGACATTTACACCTGAGGATCTAGCGTTGTGATTAAACGTCTGAGAGGACTGCTGGTCTTGCTCTGCTGCGTGGCAGGCTTGGCGGTGGCAGAGGAAAAGAACATCCTGGTCACCAGCGGCAGCGACCGGGCCACGCCCATCGCGGTAGTACCGTTCGGTATGCAGGGCGGTAGCGTGTTGCCTGAAGACATTGCCGACATCATCGGCAACGACCTGCGCAACTCTGGCTACTATTCACCGATTCCGCGGCAGAACATGATCAGCCAGCCGTCGCAGGCCAGCGAAGTGATCTTCCGTGACTGGAAAGCCCTGGGCGCCCAGTACGTGATGGTCGGTAGCATCGTGCCGTCGGGTGGTCGCCTGCAGGTCCAGTACGCGCTGTTCAACGTCGCCACCGAGCAGCAAGTGCTGACCGGTAGCGTGGCGGGCAGCACCGACCAGTTGCGCGACATGGCGCACTACATTGCAGACCAGTCGTTCGAGAAGCTCACCGGCATCAAGGGTGCGTTCTCGACCCGCATGCTGTACGTGACTGCCGAGCGCTTCTCCACCAACAATACCCGCTACACCCTGCAGCGTTCGGACTACGACGGTGCACGTGCGGTCACCCTGCTGCAATCGCGCGAGCCTATCCTGTCGCCGCGGTTCGCACCGGATGGCAAGCGTATTGCCTACGTATCGTTCGAACAGAAGCGCCCGCGCATCTTCGTGCAGAACATCGATACCGGCCGCCGCGAACAGGTGACCAACTTCGAGGGCCTGAACGGCGCGCCAGCCTGGTCGCCTGACGGTTCGCGCCTGGCCTTCGTGCTGTCCAAGGACGGCAACCCGGACATCTACGTGATGAACATGGCCTCGCGCCAGATCAGCCGCGTAACCGCCGGCCCTGGTATCAACACCGAGCCGTTCTGGGGTAAAGACGGCAACACCATTTACTTCACCTCCGACCGGGGCGGCAAACCGCAGATCTATAAACAGTCGGTCAGTGGGGGGGGGGCCGAGCGCGTAACCTTCGTGGGTAACTACAACGCCAACCCGAAACTTTCGGCAGACGAGAAAACCCTGGTGATGATTCATCGCCAGCAGGGCTTTACCAACTTCAAAGTGGCGGCACAGGACTTGCAGCGCGGAAGTGTAAAGATTCTCTCGGAAACAAGTCTTGATGAGTCTCCCACTGTTGCGCCAAACGGCACCATGCTAATCTACGCCACCCGCCAGCAGGGCCGGGGAGTCTTGATGCTCGTGTCGCTTAATGGCCGCGTGAGGCTCCCACTTCCTACCGCTCAAGGCGAAGTCAGAGAACCGTCCTGGTCCCCTTACCTGAACTGATTGCGGCGTAATACGTTTTGCTTAACACACTGGGGTTTCATTAGGAGTTTCACGATGGAAATGCTGAAGTTTGGTAAATTTGCTGCGCTGGCTCTGGCCATGGCCGTAGCTGTAGGTTGCTCCTCGAAGGGCGGTGACAACGCAGGCGAAGGCGCTGCTGTAGATCCTAACGCTGGCTACGGTGCCAACACTGGCGCTGTCGACGGCTCCCTGAGCGAAGAAGCCGCCCTGCGCGCAATCACCACCTTCTACTTCGAATACGACAGCTCGGACCTGAAGCCAGAAGCCATGCGCGCTCTGGACGTTCACGCCAAGGACCTGAAAGCCAACGGCAACCGCGTTGTTCTGGAAGGTAACACCGACGAGCGCGGCACCCGCGAGTACAACATGGCTCTGGGTGAGCGTCGTGCGAAAGCCGTTCAGCGCTACCTGGTTCTGCAGGGTGTTTCCCCTGCTCAGCTGGAAGTGGTTTCCTACGGCGAAGAGCGTCCAGTTGCTACCGGCAACGACGAGCAGTCCTGGGCTCAGAACCGTCGCGTAGAACTGCGTAAGTAAGTTCTTATGCGTATGTGCCGCCGTGTAGTAACCGTCCTCGCACTCAGCCTGCCGCTCGCGGCCTGGGCTGAGGTCCCTGTAGTAGATGACAACGCAGGCAGTTATCCGCCCGCGGGTTATGGCACGAGCGGCGCCTATGCCGGGTCGGGGGCTTCGGCCCCTGCCTCTGCACAGGGCCAGCTGTTCATGCAGCTGCAACAGATGCAGGACCAGCTTTCCCGCCAGCAAGGCATCATCGAAGAGCTGCAAAACGATGTGTCGCGCATGAAGCAGGAAAACCTGGAGCGATACCAGGACCTGGACCGTCGCATCAACAGTGGTGCCGCACCTGCCGCAACCCCTGACAATTCCTCCGGTGGTGCATCCAATGCCGCCTCCGGTGCAGCAGCCGGTGCTGCTGCGCAACAACCGGCCGCCAGTAGCGAGCCCGGTGATCCGGCGAAAGAGAAGCTTTACTACGATGCAGCTTTCGACCTGATCAAGCAAAAAGACTTCGACAAGGCCAGCCAGGCGTTCACCGCCTTCCTGCGCAAATACCCGAACAGCCAGTACGCCGGCAATGCCCAGTACTGGTTGGGTGAGGTGAACCTGGCCAAGGGTGACTTGCAAGCCGCCAGCCAGGCGTTTGCCCAGGTCAGCCAAAAGTACCCCAAGCACAGCAAGGTGCCAGACTCGCTTTACAAGCTGGCCGACGTCGAGCGCCGCATGGGCCACACCGACAAGGTCAAGAGCATCCTGCAACAGGTCATCACCCAGTATCCCGGCACCTCTGCCGCGCAATTGGCACAGCGTGACCTGCAAAAGCTCTAAGGCCCTTTGCAGTAGCGTTTGAAATAAACCCGCGCCAGTCGCGGGTTTTTTCGTTAGAATCACGGCCCTTTTTTCGTAAACACGCTGCTGCGGATAACGCGATGTCGAGTCCGCGGCAGTGCCTGACGGAGGCGGGCAGCCTGTTTAGCTGTCACGCCCGTGGCGAGCATGCAAGACACATTACGCATCACCGAAGTCTTTTACTCTTTGCAGGGTGAAACACGAACGGCTGGGCTGCCCACGGTATTCGTGCGGCTCACCGGTTGCCCCCTGCGCTGCCAGTACTGCGACAGTGCCTACGCATTCAGTGGCGGTACCGTTCGTACCCTCGATTCGATCCTTGAGCAAGTGGCCGGCTTCAGGCCGCGCTACGTGTGTGTCACCGGTGGCGAACCGCTGGCCCAACCGAATGCGCTGCCGCTGCTGCAGCGGCTGTGCGATGCCGGCTACGAGGTGTCGCTGGAGACCAGTGGCGCGTTGGATATCGCCGGCACCGACACCCGGGTCAGTCGTGTGGTAGACCTGAAGACCCCAGGTTCCGAAGAGTCGCACCGTAACCTCTATTCGAACATCGACCAGCTGACCCGCAACGACCAGGTCAAGTTCGTCATCTGTTCCCGCGAGGATTACGACTGGGCAGTTTCCAAGCTGATCCAGTACAACCTGGCCGAGCGTGCCGGTGAAGTGCTGTTTTCACCCAGCCATCATCAGGTGAGCGCCAGCGACCTGGCAGACTGGATCGTCGCCGACAACCTGCCCGTGCGCTTCCAGCTGCAGTTGCACAAGCTGCTGTGGAACGACGAACCCGGGCGTTGATTGAGGAGTAAATACACATGACAGAAAAACGCGCAGTCATCCTGTTGTCCGGTGGCCTGGACTCGGCCACGGTGGTCGCCATGGCCAAGGCCGACGGCTACAGCTGCTATACCATGAGCTTCGATTACGGCCAGCGCCATCGCGCCGAGCTGAACGCCGCCGCCCGCGTGGCCCGCGACTTGGGCGTGGTCGAGCACAAGGTCATTGGCTTGAACCTGGACGGTATTGGTGGTTCGGCCTTGACCGACAGCAGCATCGACGTGCCGGAAACCCCCGGTGAAGGTATTCCGGTGACCTATGTGCCAGCGCGCAATACCGTGTTCCTGTCGCTGGCGCTGGGTTGGGCTGAAGTGCTGGAGGCGCGTGATATCTTCATTGGCGTGAACGCCGTGGACTACTCCGGCTACCCGGATTGCCGCCCTGAGTTCGTCGAAGCGTTCGAGCGCATGGCCAACCTGGCGACCAAGGCCGGGGTTGAAGGGCAGGGCTTCCGGATCCAGGCGCCGCTGCAGAATATGAGCAAGGCGCAAATCGTGCAGGCCGGTATGGCCCGCGGCGTGGACTATAGCCTGACTGTTTCCTGCTACCAGGCCGACGATGAAGGGCGTGCCTGCGGCAAGTGCGACAGCTGCCGCCTGCGTGCCGATGGCTTCAGGGCTGCCGGTGTCGACGACCCGACTCGCTACGCTTGAACTGATCAGAGGGTATTGATTTCCCGTTAGAAATCAGTATTATACGCGCCATCCAACGGGTCGTTAGCTCAGTTGGTAGAGCAGTTGGCTTTTAACCAATTGGTCGTAGGTTCGAATCCTACACGACCCACCATATTCACAGCGGTTCGTGAGTGCTAGAGCGGGGCTTGCCACAGCCATGTCTAGTCTTGCAGCCGTCTGGAGCGACCCTTAGGCGCGCTTCAGCGTGATGTAGATATGAAATAGCCCGCAGCCTGCACAGGTTCGCGGGCTTTTTCGTTGGCCCAGCCAGCGGAAGCATCCGTCTTGAACCCTTGGCCCACCTGCGGCCACTGCTCAAAGAAAAACCATGCAAAACAGCTTCATAGCTGAGGCAGGTCATCGTTTTTCGCCTACGCACAACCCTACCTGCTCCGGTATGCCAAAAAAGTCGCAGTTAGAGGTGAGGTGTCAGCTCCACCTATACGACCCGACGACGTTGACTGATGCCACTGTCTCCATCAGCGCGCCAATGAGGATTTGGCGAGGAGATGTGAGGATGAGGGATGGCTTGTTCACGGCTGGGCTCTGGGGCAACTGACTGTGGGCGTCAGAATGCCGAGACCAGGTGGAGGGGCGCCTCAAGAAATACTTATCTGAGGTCCGTAGAATTTATTCTCTAAGCCGGTCACGCTTTGGTGAAGTGGATTGATCCACTCTGATAGGGCAATTGTACGGCCCAGACCGATTACAATGGGTCGAAGTGAAGCCAGGGAGTAGGCGTATGGCAAAACTGATATGTGGGGAGTCTTATGCAGCGGAAAAACACCAACTCGCTGGCGTTTGAAGCTTGGGTATCAGAATTTCTTGGGTAAGCGTCCGGCCATGTCATATTGACCCTCCAGCTAAAGTCAGCTTCCGACCGGGACATAGACTGTGTACCATGGGTTGAGGCTTATGCTGCCTGCCGCTCGCGCCGTTAAGGAAAGGTGAAAGCATATCTGCTCCAACCCATTCGTATCTCTCTTGATAGTCGGGGTTTGGTAACGCGGGCACCAAGACGCTTCGACTCCAGGAGGAATCATGTCGACAATTGAAAACGCTAAGCGTATGGCCAAGTCTCTTCGCACCTTGCTTGAAGCTCGCGATCATGAGGTGACCCATTCGGTAGCTCTTGAAATGGTGGCTCAGCAACTGGGCTACAAAGATTGGAATACGGCTTCAGCAGCGCTCCCTCATGGTCTGACCGGCTCTGAAATCAAGCTGGAGAAAGCTATTCCGATATTGCGAATGTTCGATGAAGCGAAGGCGAGGGAGTTTTACCTCGATTTTCTGGGCTTCAGTGTCGAATTCGAGCATCGCTTCGAAGCGGATCTTCCCCTCTACCTAGGGCTCAGCCGGGATGGAGTGCAGGTCCACCTTTCTGAGCATCATGGTGACGCAAGCCCAGGAACGACCATCTTTGTTCCCATGCAGAACATTGAGCTGTTTCGGGACGAGTTGATCACCAAACGCTACGGTTTCGGGCGACCCGACATTGTGGAGCAGGGATGGGGAAAGCTTTTGGAGGTATACGATCCGTTCGGTAACCGTATCCGTTTCTGCCAAAGCTGACTCGAATGCTTTCAGGCGTTAGCTTCCGTTCTTAGAATCAACGAGGCGCCTGTTCAACTAAATGAGATTGAGCAGGCTTCCTTGTATGCAAATACTTGATCTCGGTTAGCTAGGCTGGCGACCATTGATACGGTAGCAGTTGTTCGATTTCACTGGCCTTCTGCGTCGGCAAGCGCGTCAGCACGTCCTTGAGATACGCATATGGATCGTGCCCATTCATACGCGCCGACTGGATCAGGCTCATGATCGCCGCAGCCCGTTTGCCGCTGTGCAGCGATCCGGCGAAGAGCCAGTTCGACCTACCGAGCGCCCACGGCCTGATCTGGTTTTCCACGGCATTGTTGTCGATGGGAACAGCCCCATCCTCCAGGTAACCCGTCAGCGCTACCCAGCGTTTCAAGCTGTAATCCAGTGCCTCGGCCGTGGCCGAGCCCTCAGGCATGAGCGCGCGCTGAGCCAGCATCCACTCGTGCAACTTTTCAGCGATGGGCACCTCAACTTCCTGGCGTAATCGCCAGCGATCTTCACCGCTCACGTCCCTGGCCTGCCGTTCGACTTCGTACAAGCCGCCGTTGGAGTGCAGCGCCTATTCGGCCAACTGGCTTTTGTTCGCCACATGCAGATCGAAAAACTTGCGCCGGGCGTGGGCCATGCAGCCGATTTCGGTGATGCCCTGCTCGAAACCGGCTTTGTAGCCTGCGAAGTCATCGCACACCAGCTTGCCGTTCCAGGTGCCCAGGAAGTTGCGCGCATGTTCGCCTGCACGGCTGGGGCTGAAGTCGTAGACCACCGCTTTCAGTGCCGAGAACGGCGTGGTGCAGTAGGCCCAGACATATGCGCGGTGCGTTTTCTTTTCGCCCGGCGCCAACATCTGCACCGGTGTTTCATCAGCATGGACGACGTGCTGGGCCAACACGGCTTCGAGCAATGCATCTACCAGCGGTTGCAGTTGTACGCCGGTTTGGCCGACCTACAGAGCCAGCGTCGAACGCGAGATTGCCAGGCCGGCACGGCCAAAGATTTTTTGCTGCCGGTACAGCGGAAGATGGTCGGCGAACTTGGCCAACATCACGTGAGCCAACAGCCCAGCCGTGGGGATGCCCTTGTCGATCACCTGTGCCGGTACCGGCGCTTGAGTCAGTGTTTCGCACTGACGGCAGGCCCACTTGCCACGCACATGTTGCTCGACCGTGAACACGCCGGGGGTGTAGTCCAGCTTCTCGCTGACGTCTTCGCCGATGCGTTGCAGCTGGCAGCCGCAGGCAAAGTTGGTGTTCTCCGGCTCGTGATGAATGACGGTACGTGGGAACTGCGGCGGCAGCGGCGCACGCTTGGGTTGTTGGCGTGGTTCGTCCGGTGCCGGGGCGGGACGAAGGGCTTTCAACTCGGCGTCGATGGCTTCAAGGTCGGTGTTGAGCAAGTCATCCAGCAAGCTACCTTGCGCCGGGCTGATCTGCTCACTGCGCTTAGCAAACTTGTAACGTTTGAGGATGGCGATCTCGTGAGAGAGCTGCTCGATGACGATCTTGTCGCGGCGGTTCTCTTGGCCCATGGTGTCGACCCTCGACAGCAACTGCGCCGCGAGTGCGCGCAGTTGATCGGGCGTCATCTGGTCGAGATTGGGCGAGGAAGTCATGCCGTGAATTTTACCAAAGCAGCCCCACCCGACACAGCTAAACGACCCGATTCAGAGCAACGTAATTGCGCCGTTTGCGCCAACCCGCTGCCAAGGCAGGCCCAGAACCAGCGCTTGAAGTTGTTCGGCGTCGAGTTCAACTTCCAAACCTCGATTGGAGCCAGGCCAGTGAAATTTACCTTGGTTCAGGCGGCGCGCGGCCAGCCAGATACCCACGCCGTCGTGCACCAGTACTTTCAGCCGATTGGCGCGGCGATTGGCGAACAGATAAGCGCAGTGCGGCTTCGCCGCACCGAGCACCGCGATCACACGGGCAAGGGCAGTTTCGGTACCGGCGCGCATGTCCATGGGCTCGGTGGCGAGCCAGATGGCGTCGATGCGGATCATTGGGAGAGGCTGCGGATCAAGCGGGCGCAACCGTCCGGGTTGGAGATCGGCCAGTTCACAGTGACTGTGCGCTGCCCGGAAGAAATTTCGATGCGAGCTACATCCTGCCGAGCTGGCGTCGCCACAGCGGTCTCAAGCTTCAACGGTACAAATGCAGGCAAGGCACAAGCCTGCCGGTCACGGTAGATAGGTATCCACTTGCGAACCAGATTGGCGTTGATACCGTGCCGCAGGGCCACGCTGGCAATGGAAACATCAGGGTTCAGGCATTCCTGAACAACCTGGGCCTTGAAGGGTTTGGGATAAAAGGTGCGCTGACGCATGGTATTCCTTGAATTAAAGGCGATGGTGTCCACGTATTTTTAGGTGGACACCATCGCCCTTAATCCGGGGATTCTGAAGGTGTGTTCGGCAGACGCTTACTTTCTTGGTGCCCATTTCCGAGATGAAGGGTGCTACGACAAAGCGGTCTTGGCCGCCGAAATGCTGGAGCACCGACGAGAGCTGAGCTCAAAGGAGTTGGTTGAGATAGTCAGGAGGGCCAACGCCATGCTGGCCATCCTTCCAGGACATGATCACGGAGCCTAGGGCGTTGGGACAATCGATAGCCCCCGAGCACTTGCTCCCAGAAAGTCAAGGTCGATGGCGCAAAAAAATGCTAGAGCCAAAGCACTTATGGCAATCACTACGGCAATAATGACGAGCTGCATTCCATGATCGCTCGGATACATGCTCTCGCTCCTAGTACGGTGAGCTTAAATAAGATATTTGCGGATTCAAAGGTCAGACGGCCTGTGCTGACTTGATCGGAGTTTCTCTAGGGCTTTCAGAGCTTACATCAGGCCACATACCCCACAAATTGTCTGATACATTTCCATGCCGCAGACTAACTTGTAAAGCATGCCCCGCCAAGCTGTTGAAGGGCTTTCTGCAAAGCCAATCACGAGTGAGCGCATACCCTGACGCGCTATTTCCTGTGTTCGACCTGGTGACTGCCATCGCAATCGATGCGATTAGGGTTATCCGCGCAGCTCTCCTGATAACTGAAGTATTTGCAGCCACCGAGCAGGTTCAGCACTGCCACAATTGCGAGAATTTTCATAACGACCTCCGGGAAGGGGATGGGGCGCTAAGTTTGCTTAAATTTAGCTTAGCAAAGCGATTTGGTCATGCCTTTCATGATCCTCTGCTAGAGTTCTACACGCAACTGACGCACCTCATTTGGACATCAGGGAGATCGTTCATGAAAAAACTGTTCGTAGCCTCTGTTATCGCGCTTTCGGCGCTGCTGACTCTGTCGGCCGTACACGCAGAAGGAGACGTCGCCGACGGCGTACGGCATGACGTACGCGAGGTCGACAAAGGCGTTGACCACGATGCCAAAGAAATTGACAAGGGCATCAAGCATGATGATAAGGAAATCGACAAAGGTGCCGAGCACCTAGTGAATCGCCCCTGGTTTCGT